>NZ_JBEXCV010000001.1:0-148858 GCF_040605455.1 Embleya sp. NPDC005575
CCTGCTGATGCGGGACGCCGTCGTCGTCCTCGACGATCACCGTGCGCAGGACCTCGTGCCGGTCGATGACATCGCGGAGCGCCGACTCCAGTGCGGCCACGCTCAGTTCACCGGTCAGCCGCAGGGCGAAAGCGCCGTTGTAGGTCGGCGACGGGCCTTCGAACCGGTCCACGAACCACAGTCGACGCTGCGCGAAGGACAACGGGATCATTGCGTCTCCAAATCGGCGGAACCACGAGGGAGCAAGTCGTCACTCAGCTCAGGTCGAGCAGGGTCAGGAGTTCGTCGTTGTAGAAGTCGTCGATGGAGCACGCCCCCGACAGCGTCGAGAAGTACCGGTCGATCTGCTCCTGGTGTCCGACCAGTTTCTGCAGCATCTCGACCCGCCCCTCGGGCTTGAGCTCGGCCACATTGAGCGCGCCCTGGTATTGGCTGAGGGCTTCGCCGCTCAGCTTGTTCTCGTAGCGCCGCAGCGCCGCCTTGAGCGCGGCGTCGTCGTGCAACTGCTCCCCGATGTACTCGGTGAGCGACTGGGCCTGGACGAAGGCTTCGGTGATACCGCGGGCGGTGATGGAGTCCTTGTGGTTCACCGCGTCACCGACCAGCACCCACCCGGGCCCGTAGGCCTTGCGGAAGTAGTTCTCCTGATGGCCCGTGCCGTACAGCTGCTCCACGCGCCGGCCGGACCGCATCCGCTCGTACAACTCGGGCACCGTGGTGCGGAAGGCTTCGAGGTAGGCGGGTTCCACCGCCTTGCGGACCTCGTTGAACTCGTCCTGCGGGAAGTAGGCCATGAGCAACGTGAGGTCGTCGTTGGTGGGGATGGCACCGATCCACCGCCCTGGCCGCTCGTACAGCTCGAAGTGCGTGGGAACGTCGGCCCAGTAGCTGTAGTAGGTGGTGGTCATCCGCGGGTGCTCGATGACGTTTTGCGCGCCGACCTTGCGGGCCACCAGCGAGCGCATGCCGTCCGCGCCGACGACGAGGCGCGCCCGGTCCGTCGCCTCGGCGCCGCCGGGCGTCGTGTACTGCACCCCGACGACCCGGTCGCCCTCATACACCAGATCGTTGACCGCGCAGCCCTCCCGGAACTCCACGCCGGCCGCCACGGCACCGTCCGCGAGGATCGGGTCGAGCACGTACCGCCTCGGCGCGTACGTCTGCCGCAGGCCGTCGATCGGCAGGGAGAAGCCGTCGACGCGGACACCGGGGCCGCCGTAGGTCTGGTGGGTGATCGGCTTGCAGCCCGCGTCGCGGAGCTTGTCGAGCAGCCCCCATCGATCGAGCAGCGCCACGCCCTGCATGTGGATGTAGTGCGAGGACAGCGTGTCCTGCGGGAACCGCGCTTTGTCCAGGAGCAGGACGCGATATCCCTGCTGAGCGAACAACATGGCCGCCGGCGAACCCGCGCAACGGGCACCTATGACAATTACGTCGTACATGGCGCCTCTCTTACCAGGTGATTTTCGGATCCCAATGCGGCCGCAGCCGGAAATGTCACTGTTCTTGCGCGCGCCATCGATGCGGCGGACGGATTATCCGCTGCCGAACGCGTATGAATTCGCCTGACGCTACCGGGCCGCCGCATTCAAGGATTCGATGTACGCAGAAATCGACGCCACCGTCGGATTGAGGAACATCTGATCCACCGGGACCTCGACGCCCAGCTCCTCGATGAAAGCACCCTGGATACCGGCCATAATCACGGATTGGCCGCCCAGGGCAAAGAAGTTGTCGTCGACCGATATGTCGTCGAGCTTGAGTTCCCGGCACCAGATGGCGCGCACCCTTTCGGCAATCATCACAGTCCTCTCGGTTGTCATCAAGGTCCGTCGACTATGCCGTCGTGCCGCGGTCGGCGTACCGCTTTTGGCACGCGTCGACCAGCGCCGCCCGGTCCACCTTGCCGTGCGGACTCAACGGAATCCGCGGGATGTTGACGAATCCGGCCGGAACCATGTTCCGCGGCAATGTCTCCAGGAGGCGGGCGCGCACGTCGTTCTCGGCGAGGTCGTCCCCGGTCGGGACGATGAACGCGATCAGCTCGGTCTCGCCGGAGTCGGTGTACCCGGTCACCACGGCGGCCTGCCGGACCCCGGCCAGCCTGCCGAGCGCGCGTTCGATGTCGGTGGGGTCGATGCGCATGCCCCGCACCTTCACCTGCGCGTCCATCCGGCCTACGACGACGAGGTCCCCGGCCTCGTTCACGTGGCCGCGGTCGCCCGTGCGGTACAGCCTGCGCGGTTCGCCGTCGACCACGATCGTGGTGAACCGCTCGGATTCGGGACCCGTGCCGTTGAGGTAGCCGGCGCCGACACTGGTCCCGGCGATGCAGATCTCGCCGTACTCCCCCGCCCCGACACCGCGCATCCGCTCGTCGAGGAGGTGGAGGTCGGTGTTGTAGGCCGGCCTGCCGACCGGTGCGATGTCGTGTTCGCCGGGCCGGTACCCGGCGAGGTCGTAGGACGACGCGACATCCGTGCACTCGGCGACGCCGTACTGGTGCAGGAGGGTGCACGTGTTCCCTTCGCGCCGCGCCCAGTCGGCGATCCGTTCGATGTGCAGCGGCTCCCCGCCGAAGAGCACGTAGTCCAGCCGGGTCAGTGCCTCACCGCCGCGTGCGGTCTCCCAGTCCACCAGCAGGTACAGCGTGCTGGAGGCGCAGTGCACCGTGCGTATCCCGTGCCGGCTCAGCATGCGGTACGCCATCGCGGCGTCGAAGTTCCGGCTCGCCATCAGGTACTGCGTGGCGCCACAGAACAACGGCATCATCAGGCTGCGCTGGGAGAGGTCGAACCCGAAAGCGCTGACGACCAGGTTGTTCGATCCGGGATGCAGGCCGTACTCGAGCATCAGCCAGTTCAGCAGGTTGAACCAGCCCTCGTGCCGCACCGCGGTCAGCTTCGGCGTACCGGTCGACCCGGACGTGAAGACCGCGTAGCACACGTCGTCCCCGGTGACCGGGACGTCGGGACCGGTCGTCGGGAGAGCGTCGAGATGATCGGCCAACTGCTCGAACACGACGACCCGGACGGCCGCCGACTCGACCAGCCCGACCGTCACCGGGGAGGCCACGATCAGGGCGAGATCGGGGACCTGCCCCAGCAGCAGCCGCAGCCGTGCCGCCGGGTAGGACGGATCCAACGGTACGTAGGCCGCGCCCGCCTTCAGCGTGCCGAGGATGGCGACGACCATGTCGATCGAGTAGTCGAGGCAGACGCCGACCTTCGCACCTCGGCCGTGGCCGCGCGCGGTGAGGAAGTGTGCGAACCGGTTGGCCTTCGCGTTCAGTTCCGCGTAGGTCACCTGATCTCCGGCGCAGCAAACGGCGACCGCGTCGGGGACGGCTTCGGCGTGTGTCTCGAACTGCTTGTGCACGACGGGCGCCGAGGGCAGGGCAACCCGCTTTCCCTGAAGGATCATCAACTGACTCCCATATGACGGGTGTGCGGTCGGGGGAACCGCCGGCGCACCACGGGAAACGGGGGTTGGTCCGGCGGCTCTAGACCTGTCGTTTCGCTTCGCTCACCCTGCTCATGTACTCCGCGGTCTCCCGCTGCGTGCCGGACCCCTCCTGGGCGAAGTGGCTGCACACCCGGTCCCGCGTCTCGCTGCTCTGCTCCTGGCTGAGCTTGAACATCGCCTCGGCCCGGGTGATCGTGAACCGGAACGCGCCCACCGCGGGCAGGATTTTGCGGAAGTAGTCGATCGACTCGGACATGTCCCAGCCGTATCCGAACCCGGACTCCAGGTCGCGCACGGTGGAACGCACCACGGACAGCGTCTCCTCGACGGATTCGATCTTGTCGATCACCCCGCGCACTTGCGCGGCCGTGAAGTTCCAGGTCGGCGCCGCAGGGGTGAACCGGTAGATCGCCGGCGATACATAGGTGTGCGGGCCCGCGAAACTCAGCACCGCGGGCATCGCGGGCCGCAACGCCTTCCACTGGGGGTTCCCCCGGTTCATGTGGCCGAGGAGCGTCGCCCCCGTCAGGTCCGCGAGCCCGTCGACGGCCGACTCGGGGTCCGGGATGACCGGCAGGTGCGTGCCGTACGGCCCTTCCGTGTCCCCGCCGTTGGTCATGAGCAGCGCCAACGGATTGCGCCGCATCAACTCGACGATCCACTGCGCATCGGGCTCTCGGTACATGCGAGGTACGAACATGGTGATCCACTCCTCCGGAGAATCCGACCGGCGTTCAGTTCGCCGCCATGGCCTCCCGCAGGCTCTTCGGGCGCAGGTCGGTCCAGTTCCGCTCGACGTACTCCAGGCACTCGGCCCTGGACGCCTCGCCGAAGACCACCCGCCAGCCCGCGGGAACCTCGGCGAACACCGGCCACAGGGAGTGCTGCTCCTCGTCGTTGACCACGACCTGGAAACGGCCGTCCTCGTCGTCGAAGGGGTTCGTGCTCACCGGCACCGTCCTTAATCGTCACGTCGTAACTCGGGATTGAAAAATGCCAGGGCCTGGCAGCCCCCGACCATCACGGGGCAACTCGGGATTGCAATTCGCCGGGGCCTGGGCGCGGGTTCGCCGTTCGGCGTCGTCCTGTCGACAGGACACCCGGCATCCGCAGCCGCCTTGGCGTGCCGACGCCTCACCGTATGACTCGACCGCCGACGCCACAATGGCGGCAGGATCGCCGACGTCCCGGTGATCCGTCCGGGCCTGTACCGCACCGACTTCTGTGCCACCATGACCGAGCATCGGCCCGTGAACGGGCCTGCTCGAATTCCGGTTTGGTCCGCGATTGCCTGCGCGTGGACACCGGTTCCGCATTCCCGCCCGTGTTCCCGCGTCCGGCCGCCGACGTGTGGCTCGCCTTCGACGGGAGGGCTCTCGGGGTGTTTCGTGCGGCACGACGACGACAAGCTCATCGACGAACCTACGACTGGTGATCAATGGTCTCGAAGTCAGAATCCGAGTACGAAACACATCCAGACGACGGCACACGACGGTTGTTGTTGCGCCACATGCTGGTGGCGAGAGGCGTCGACGAGGAGGCCCGTCAGCTCCAGAAGCAGGGCGTGCTCGACCTCTGGCTGTCCTGCCAGGGGCAGGAGGCCGCGCAGGTGGGCTCCGCGCTCGCCGTGGGCCCGACCCCGACCGTCTTTCCCAGTTACCGCGAGCACGCGGTCGCCCTGCTGCGTGGCGTGGCACCGGACGAACTGGTCGCGCAGTGGGCCGGCCGCACGTTCTGCGGATGGGATCCGCGCCGGCTGCGGTTCTTCCCCTACACGCTGGTCCTGGCCGCACAGACGCTGCACGGCGTCGGCTACTCGATCGGGCAGCGGTTGCAGGGGCGGGAGGACTTCGTCGTCGTGTACATAGGCGACGGCGCCTCCAGTGAGGGCGACATGTCGGAGGCGATGAACCTCGCCGCTGTCGAGTCGGCGTCCGTGCTGTTCGTCTGCCAGAACAACGGCTGGGCCATCTCCAAGCCGGCCGACGAGCAGATGCGCACCACGCTGGCCGAGCGCGCCCGGGGTTTCGGGATCGAGTCCGTCCGGATCCCGGGTCAGGACCCGGAAACCGTCTTTTCGGCCTGCTCCCGGGCCGCCGCCCATGTCCGCGGGAAGCGGGCGCCCTATCTCGTCGAAATCCGTGTGGGACGCATCCACGGTCACTCGACCTCCGACGCCCAGGAGGTGTACCGCAGCCGCGACGACGTCGCGCGAGCCAAGGCCGCGGACCCGGTGACCGCGTATGCGTCCCGGCTGACCGACCTGGGCCTGGTGGACGCCGCGTGGCTGGATGACGTCGACGCGGAAGTGCGGGAGTTGCGCGATCGGTTGATGAAGGAGTACGCGTGATGAACACCGTGCGACCCGCCGGCCTGGCTCAGTCGATCAACGCGACCCTCGCCGACCTGCTGGAACAGGATCCGAGAGTGCTGCTGCTCGGCGAGGACATCGGACGCCTGGGCGGCGTGTTCCGGGTGACCCGGGGCCTCGGGGAACGCTTCGGCGCGGACCGGGTGCGCGACTCGCTGCTGGCCGAGGCGACCATCATCGGCCAGGCCGTCGGCATGGCGATGAGCGGGTTGGTGCCGGTCTGCGAGATCCAGTTCGACGGGTTCACCTATCCCGCGGTGAATCAGCTGGTGACCCAGGCGGCCCGGATCGGCGACCGGTGGAACGGACAGGTCAGCCCGAGCCTGGTGGTGCGGATCCCGACCGGCGGCGGGGTCCGGGGCGTCGAGCACCACAGCGAGTCCAACGAGGCGCTCTTCGCCCGCGTTCCGGGCATCTCGGTGGCGTGTCCCTCGACGGGAGAGGACGCCGACCAGATCCTGCGGTACGCGGTGACGCTCGGTTCACCCGTGGTGATGTACGAGCCGATCCGCCTGTACTGGCGGCGGAACACCCCCGCCCGGGACCCCGAGCCGGCGAGGTCGCCGACTGCGGCCCGGGTCGTGCGGCGTGGCACGGACCTGACGATCGCCACGTTCGGCGCGGTCACCCACGAGGTGCTGGAAGCGGCGCACGCGCTCGGCTCCGATGTCGACGTCGAGGTGGTGGACCTGCGCTGGGTGGCCCCGCTCGACATGGACACGGTCCTGGAGTCCGTCGCCCGCACCGGGCGGCTGCTGATCGTGCACGAAGGGTCGAAGGACGTCGGCATCGGTGCCGAGATCGCCGCGTCGGTGGCCGAGCACGGCTTCGACGCGCTTCGGGGGCCGGTCCGCCGACTGGCGCCCGACCGCCGCGCCTATCCCCCGGCGGACTTCGAGAAGGACTACCTGATCGGTGTGCAGGAGATCAAGAACGAGGTGCTGGTGATGACGAAGTGAGTGACTCCGCGGTGGACATGCGCGTTCCCGGCTTCGGACACGGCCTCGGCGAGGCCCTGTTGATCGAGTGGGTCGCCGGTGTCGGCGACCGCGTCGAGCGGGGGGACGTCATCGCGGTCGTCGAGACCGACAAGGCCGGCACGGAGATCGTGGCGGAGCGGAGCGGTCGGGTCGCGGCCCACTCCGCGACGGTCGGCACGATCCTCGAGTCCGGTGCGGTGCTGTACCGGTTGGCGGCCGACTAGCTTCCCACGCCCCGAGATCCACGGATCCGGTCACTTGAACGGAGAAGGAACATGAGCGACATCGAAAGCCGTATCGCGGACACCATGCTGGCCAAACTGCGCGAGCGCGACCCGGCGTTGGGCCCCGACGACCTCACCCGGCCGGTCGCCGACCTCGACCTCGACTCCCTCGACCTGGTCGAGCTGCACCAACAGTTGGAGCGCGATCTCCAGGTCAAGGGCGACCTGAAGGAGACCGCCGGCTTCGCCTTCCTGGAGGAGTTCACCACCTACTTCGTGAAACTGGCGAGCCGGGGATGAGCGCGGGCATCGTCGACATCGCCACCGCGAAGCCGGGCCGCACCATCGACAACGAGCACTTCGCGTCGATCGGTCTCACGGACGAGTGGATCCGGCGCCGCAGCGGCATCGCGGCCCGCTCCTGGCTGCCGGACGAGACCCCGCTGACGGAGGTGGCGGCGGAGGCCTGCGCGCCGATCGTGACCAGGATGCACGACCCCTCCTCGATCGGCGCCCTGATCGTCGTCAGCACCTCGGTGCGGCAGCGGGTCCCGGGTATCGCGCAGAAGGTGGCGCAACTGGCCGGACTGGGGCCCTCGGTGCTGGCCTTCGACATGAACGCGGCCTGCTGCGGCTTCGTCTACGGGCTGGTCACCGGGCTTTCGCTGTGCGACGCCGGACAGGCGCGGTCGGTGCTGGTGTGCTCGGTGGAGGCCATGTCCCGGCTGGTGGACCGCGCGGACCGGCAGACCGCGTGCATTTTCGCGGACGGCTGCGCGGCCGTCCTGTTGGAGGACCGCGCGGACTTCGCGGGCTTTCGCCAGGTCGCCGGCTGCGACGGCGCGCAGGAGGCGCTCATGCGGGAGACCGACGCCGGTGGTATCCATCTCGACGGGATGCAGGTGTACGACCGCGCCGTGCGCCGGATGTCGGAGTCGGCGCAGTACCTCTTCGACCACGGCCCCGCGCCGACCGTCCTGGTCGGCCACCAGGCGAACGGCCGCATCCTGGAACAGGTTCGCAGCTTCAGCGCCCATCTCGACGTGCCCTTCGTGAACCGGATCCAACACTGCGGGAACACGTCGTCCGCCTCGATCCCGCTGGCGTTCGCCGAGGAGTTGCACTCCGGTTCCCTCCCCGCCGCGGGCCGGCTCGGGGCCGTGGCCTACGGCGCCGGTGAGGCGTGGGGCGGTGTCTCGGTGGACTACCGGACGCCGTCCGTCACGACTCCCTGACCGCGCCGGCGACCCGGGAAATACTCGATCACAGGAGGTTGTCATCTACTCGCCAGAAGCCTGGGTCCTGCACTCGGGGGCGGTGGCCGGTCGGCAGGACGCCGGACCCGGCGGCGCGCTGCGACGCGATCGGTTCGCCTTCGGCCCGCTGGAGGAGGGCGAGGCCCTGGTGGAGCCGATCCTCGGCTCCTGGGAGGCCAACGTCGACCACGCGCTGGCCCGTTCCCCGATCGACGTGTGCAGCAGCCGCGGCGAGGACACGGTGGTCCTCGGCAATCTGGGCGTGGTGCGCGTGCTCGACGTGAACGCGGGGAGCCGCGAGGTCCGGGTCCGTGAAGGGGACCTGTGTCTGCTCCTGCCGTTCGGCAGACTCGACCGCTTCGGCTACGCCGAACTCGCCTACGCCTACGACGCCCCCGGCACGATCGGCCTGCTGGCCAAGCGGTCGAAGATGGACGTACGGCTGCTCCTGCCGATCCCGGACGGCACGGCCTACTCGCTGCCCCAGTGGGCCACGTACGGGCGGTACTTCACCGCCTGGGACAACTGGCGGAAGGCGTACGGGTGTTGGCGGACGCAGGTGGTCGACGACGATCCGGCGAACCACCTGGTTTTCGGCTGGGGCGGCGGTGTGGCCTACGCCGAGCTGATGCTGGCCAAGCGGGCCGGGTTCCGGGTGGCGATGACGGCAGGCTCGGACGAGCGGGTCGCCTTCCTGCGGGAGAACGGCATCACTGCGGTGGACCGCCGCCGATTCCCCGACCTCTCGCTGCCCACTCGGCACGAACGCGCGGACCGGAACCGGCACCAGCGGCGCCGGAGGTCGGTCGAGGACTTCCTGAGCGTTGTCGAGGGCCTCAGCGACGGCCACGGGGTGGCGATCTTCGTGGACAACATCGGCGAGCCCCTGTACGACGTCACCCTGACGGCGCTGGCCCGCGAGGGGGTCGTCACCACGTGTGGCTGGAAGGCGGGGATGCGCCTGTCGCATCTGCGCGGGGCCGAGTGCATCAGCCGGCACATCCACGTGAACACGCACGTATGGCGGCTCCAGGACTCACCGGGCATCCGGGACTTCCAGGAGGCCGAGGGCTGGATGGCGCCCAAGGAATCGCACGTGATCTACGACTTCGACCGGGTGCCGGAACTGGCCGACGACTACGCGAACAACAGGATCGGGTCGTACTTCCCGATGTACCGCGTAAACCCGCTCTGACCGGCCCGAACGGCGATGTGACGACGTCAAAAGCGCAGTGACACGAGGGGGAAGCGACGTGGGACACACCGACTCCGACACGGACGTGGTGATCGCGGGCGCCGGGCCGACGGGCTTGATGCTCGCCTGCGAACTACGGCTGGCGGGCGTCGATGTGGTGGTGGTCGAGCGGCTCGCGGAGCGGACGGGCGAGTCGCGAGCCGGCGGCATGCACGCCCGCACCCTGGAGGTGCTGGACCAGCGCGGCGTCCTGGACCGCTTCCTGGCGGTCGGCGAACTACAGTCGGTGGGCCACTTCTCCGGGCTCTGGCTGGACTTCGACGAGTTCGAGTCCCGGCACTCCCGCCCGCTGATGATCCTGCAGTCCGCCATCGAGCGGCTGCTGGAGGAGTGGGCCGCCGAGCTCGGCGTGCGGGTGCGCTGGTCGTCCGAGGTGAACGGGATCCACCAGGACGAGGCCGGCGTGACGGTCGAGCTGCGGACGGCGGAGGCGGCATCCGCGACGGTGCGCGCCCGCTATCTGGTGGGCTGCGACGGCGGGCGCAGTTCGGTGCGCAAGCTGTCGGGCATCGACTTCCCCGGCACGCCGGCGACGATGACCGCGCTGATCGGTGACGTCGAACTCCCCGATCTGCCCGAGGACTACATCTGGGTGCGGCGCCGCCCGGGCGGCGACTTCTCGGTGATCGCCTTCGAGCCGGGTTGGTATCGGGTGATCACATCCGATTACGGCCGCGTCGCGGACCGCGACGAACCCGCGACGTTCGAGCAGCTCCGGGAATCGCTGGTCAGGCTCGCGGGCACCGACTTCGGCATGCACAGCCCCAGGTGGATCTCCCGGTTCGGCGACGCGGCGCGGCAGGCCTCCCGATACCGGGAGGGCCGGGTGCTGCTCGCGGGCGACGCGGCACACATCCACTTCCCGGCCGGCGGGCAAGGGCTGAACGTGGGAGTGCAGGACGCGGTCAACCTCGGCTGGAAGCTCGCCTCGGTGGTGCGCGGCCAGGCGCCGGAGGGCCTGCTGGACAGCTACCACGCCGAGCGCCACCCCGTCGCTGAGCGCGTTCTGCACAACACCCGGGCGCAGGCGGCCCTGGCCCGCCCCGGCGTCGAGACGGACGCGCTGCGTGAGGTGTTCGGCTCGCTCATCGCGCTCGACGACGTCAACCGGTATCTGTGCGGCATGCTCACCGCACTGGACGTCCGGTATCCGATCGAGGGCGACCACCCGCTGGCGGGCCGCCGGGTCCCCGACGCCGACCTCAAGACGTCCGACGGCGCCACCCGCGTCCACGAGCTGCTCCACGCCGCCCGCCCCGTACTGCTCGACCTGCGCGGCAGCGCCAAGGTGGCGGCGGCGGCCGAGGGCTGGGCCGATCGCGTCGACCTGGTCGAGGCGCGGAGCGAGGACGACCACTGGCCCGTTCCGGGTGGCCGGGAGATCCCCGCTCCCGCCGCGCTGCTGATCCGCCCGGACGGTCATGTCGCCTGGGCGTCCGCCGGCGGGGCGCCCGACATCTCCGCGCTCCGGACCGCCCTCGGCACCTGGTTCGGCCCGGCCCGGCCGGAGTGAGACGCCGCACGGCCACCGCGCTCGTGTCCCGACTCGTCCCCGCCCGTGCCCTCGCCACGGCCGACGGACGACGCACGGACGGGCGACCTGCGCCGCCGCCGACGAACCGCACAAGAACGACGTACCGCCGAATACAGACGACTCTCGGGAGCGAGAAATGACGATACGCAAGAGATCGAGGGCCGGCGTGGTCGTTCTGGCCGCGGTCGCGATGGCGGCCACCGCCTTCACGGGACCCGCCCAGGCGTCGCGGGACACGGCCGCCGCGGCGGCCGACCACGAGGCGACGCAGCGCGCGATGGACGCGGCCGTGACGGCGGGTGTCCCCGGCATCACCGCCCAGGCACGAGACGCCGGCGGAGTCTGGAAGTCGGCATCGGGCGTGGGCGACCTGAGAACGGGTGCGCCGCGCGGCAGGAACGACCGGTTCCGCGTCGGCAACCTCACCAATACGTTCGTGGCGACCGTCCTGCTCCAGATGGAGGCGGAGAAGAGACTCGATCTCGACGACACCGTGGAGCACCGGCTGCCCGGCGTGGTGAGAGGCAACGGCAACGACGGCCGCAAGATCACCGTACGGCAGCTTCTCAACCACAGCAGCGGCCTGTTCGACTACCTCGCCGACAAGGAGTACGGCGAGACGTATCTGGAGGGCGACGGCTACCTCCGACACCGGTACGACACCCTGCGGCCCGAGCAGCGCGTAAAGGTGGCTCTCTCCCACGACCCGCTGTTCGAGCCCGGCGCCAGGCACTCGTTCTCCAACACCAACGACGTCCTGGCCGCGCTGATCATCGAGAGGACCGGCGGCAGGCGGTACGAGGACGAGGTGCGTAACCGCATCATCAAACCGCTGGGGCTCAAGGCGACGTCCAACCCCGGCAAGAACATCCACCTGCCCGAGCCGAGCAGCCGCGGCTACTCGAAGTTGTTCCCGTCGGCACCGGACCGGATCGACGACGTCACCGAGATGAACGCTTCACAGGGCTGGGGCAACGGCGACATCATCTCCAGCGCGGACGATCTGAACCGGTTCTACGGGGCCCTGGTGCGCGGGAAGCTGCTGCCGGCGGCGCAGTTGAAGGCGATGTTGACGACCATCGACAACCCCGACTTCCCGGGCGCGAGCTACGGGCTCGGCATCGAGCGGTTCACGCTGGGCTGCGGCACCACCCTGTGGTATCACGACGGGGGCACCATGGGGTCGATCGCCTTCGCCGCCACCACCGAGGACGGCCGCCACCAACTCGCGTTCGACTACAACGGCACCTGGGGGGCGGAGACCATCCTCCCCATCCTGAACGCCGAGTTCTGCGGCGCACCTGCCGGCTCGCGCTGAGGCAGCCACGAAAACGCCTTACCCGCGCGAGGCGTCCGGCTCTCGATCCACCGGACCCGGCAGCCGGGGCGGCCATCCTCACTTGTTGCGGTAGCGGGCCACGGCGAGGGGGGCGCAGATGGTCGCGATGCCCACCGTCCAGGCCAGGGATTGCCAGGCGGCCCAGCCCGCGTCGGTGCCGCCCAGCCAGGCACGCAGGGTGTCCACCACCACCGTCACCGGGCTGTGCTCGGCGTACGGCCGGAGCCAACCCGGCATGGAGGAGACGGGTACGAAGACCGAGCTGATGAAGGTGAAGGGGAAGAGCCATGCGGTGCCGCCGGCCTGGGCGGCCTCGGGGCCACTGACCGCCATGCCGATCAGGGCGGCGAGCCAGGAGAAGGCGTAGCCGAAGGCGAACAGCAGCAGGAACGCGCCCGCCATCGGCATGGGTTCGCCGTCGAAGCGGAACCCGACCAGCAGTCCGACCACGATCATCACCACGACGGCCACGAGGGTGCGGGCCAGTTCGGAGAACGTCCGGCCGGCCAGTACGGCCGATCGGCTCACCGGCATCGACCGGAAGCGGTCCATGATGCCCTTGCTCATGTCGTCGGCGACTCCGACGGCGGTGCCCGCGACCGAGCCGAACAGGACCATCTGCACGAAGATGCCGGGCAGCAGGAACTGTCCGTAGTCGCCGCCCGGAACGTCGATCGCGCCACCGAGCACGTAGCGGAACAGCAGGATGAACATCACCGGCTGGATGAGCGCGTACATCATCAGGTCGGGCGTGCGTCGAAGGTGCTTGAGGTTGCGCAGCGCCATTTCCCCGGCGTCGGAGAACCACCAGGAGATGCCGCCGCCGGGGTTCCCCTCGCGTACGGCGGGCCCCGCCGCGGGCGCCTTCGTGGTGCTCGTGGTCGCCGTCTTGGCGGTCTTCGTGGTGTTCGTGGGCTTGGCGGTCGACATGCCGCTCATCGCTGGTCCGTCCTTCCGGCCGTCACCGCGTCGACGTGTTCGGCTTCCGGGGGCGCCGGCGCCGGGTCGGCGTCGGAGGACGGGCTCTCGCCCGGCTCGGTCAGCGCGAAGAAGGCGTCGTCGAGGGTGGGGCGGCGCACCGCCAGATCCGCCACGATCACCTCCGCCGCGTGCAACTCCCGTGCCAGCTCGGGCATCAGCAGCGCCCCGCCGGCGATCGCCACGGTCATCCGTCCCTCGCCGTCGTGGCTGCAGAGGCTGTCCCGGACAACCCCTCGGATCACCCGCTCGGCTCGGTCGTACTGGCCGGCGTCCTGCAATCGGATCTCCAGTCGCTCGCCGCCCACCCGGTCCTTGAGTTCCTCCGGGGTTCCCCGGCCGATCACCGTGCCGCGGTCCACGACCACGACCATGTCGGCGAGTCGATCCGCCTCCTCCAGGTACTGCGTGGTCAGCAGCACGGTGGTGCCGGCGGCGGACAGGTCGGCGACCACCTTCCAGATCGCCGTCCTGCTCCTGGGATCGAGGCCCGTGGTCGGCTCGTCCAGGAAGATCACCTCGGGGCGGGCGATCAGGCCGGCCGCGAGGTCGAGCCGGCGGCGCATGCCGCCCGAGTAGGTGCGGACCAGGCGCCCGGCGGCGTCGGCGAGGCCGAATTCCGCCAGCAATTCGTCGGCCCGGGAGCGGGATTCGGCCCGGCCGCGCCGAGCGAGTCGGGCGAGCATGCGCAGGTTCTCGAAGCCGGTCAGCTTCTCGTCGACCGCCGCGTACTGGCCGGTGAGACCGATCAGAGGTCGTACACGTTCGGGCTCGCGCAACACGTCGACGCCGCACACCCGCACCGATCCGGAGTCGGGTCGCAGCAGCGTCGCCAGGATCCGCACAACCGTCGTCTTGCCGGCTCCGTTGGGACCCAACAGGCCCATCACGGTGCCCTGTTCGACGGTGAGGTCGAGGCCGTCCAGGGCCCGCACGTCGCCGTATCCCTTGTGCAGCGCCTCGACGGCGATCGCGTCCGGCATGGCTCCACGGTCCTTTCCAGTGCGTCGACGCCGTGGACGACGTCGATGGGTGCGGGCGGGTCAGGGGGAACCGGCAACGATCGCGGTCGCGCCGGCCACATCGGTGACCAGCGTGGCCAGCAGGGCGCGGCGGGCGCTGTGCAGGAAGAAGTGGTCACCGGGCAGTACGTGCAGCGCGAAGTCGGCCGCGGTCTGCTCGCGCCAGCCGGCCGCGGACTCCGCGTCGGCCTCCGGATCGGCGTCGCCCACGAAGGCGCTGATCGGGTGGGTCAGCGGGGCCTGCGGCGTGTAGTCGTAGTCGTCGACCATGGTGAAGTCCGAGCGCAGCACCGGAACAACCAGCTCGCGCAGTTCGGGATCGGCGAGCACCTCGGCCGGGAGTCCGCCCATGCCCTCCACGCGGGCGATGAACTCGTCGTCGGGCAGGTCCGAGTCGCGGATCGGCGCGGGTGGCCACTGCGGCGCCGGACACCCGGACGCGAACAGCCGCAGTGGGGTTGGGCAACCCAGGACACGCAACCTGCGGCACAGCTCGAAGGCCAGCCGGCCGCCGATGCTGTGGCCGAAGACCGCGTAGGGCCGATCGACGCTCGCGGCGACCTCGGCGGCCATCGCGTCGACGTCGATGAACGGGTGCTCGCGCAGCCGGTTCTCCCGTCCCGGGTACTGGATCGGGGCGACCTCGTAGGACCCGATCGCGGCGAGCGCCTGGGGCCAGTCGCGGAAGGCGGACGCGCCCGCGCCCGCGTACGGCAGGCAGTACAGCCGAATCTCGGCGTCGGGGCGTGGCTGGGGCAGGGTCACCCACAGTCCGCGGCGTGCCTTGGTCCTCACGTGGTCCTCCCATCCGCGAAAGCCCGGGCGGTCGAGCCGTCGGCGCGATCCGAACCGTCGGCGCGGTCGCACGCACCGGCGCGATCGCATCGACCGGCCCTCTCGGTACGGCCCCCGCCGCCCGCTCGGCCGCCGCCGCTCCCGGGCGAGCCTTCGTCGCCGCCCGCGCGCCGCACCGCGGCCACCGCCGCGTCGAGAGCGGGTTCGTAGCCGTTCCAGCGCTGCCGCAGGGCGCGCAGCAGGCCCAGTTGCTCGCCCAGCCGGCGTCGGGTCGTGCGCAGGCAGTCGTCGAGCGCTCGCGGCCCCGGGCCCCCGCCGTACTCGGCGGTCTCGGCCACGGTGCGTGCCGAGGCCGTCAGGTCGGTCCGGCCGCCCGCCTCGGGCAGTCGGGCCAGCGCGTCGGCCAGCGGTTCCCCGCCGTTCGCCATCGATTCGCGCACCGCCCCCGCGACCGCGGCGTGCGCGGCGCGGAAGCCGAGGCCGGTGTCGAGCGCGAGCCGATTGGCGGCCTCGGTCGCCGCCGTGTAGCCCGCCTCCGCGCGGGCCGTCATCCGCTCGGCATCCGGCTGCGCGGCCCCCACCACCAGGCGCAACAGCTCGGCGGCCTGCGCCAGTTGGCGCGCCGCGTCCTCGACCGGACGCATGCCCTCGGTGTGCACCGCGATGGAGTTGCTGAACGGGGTTTTATGCATCGCGGTCGCGGCCGTGACGAAGGCGCCCAGGGGGGCCGCCGCCTTGCCCGCGACGTGTTCCAGGACGAAGACGTTGCGCTTTTGCGGCATCATCGAGCTGCCGCTGGTCAGGTTGTCGGGCACGGTCAACAGTGCGCTGTCCGAGGTGGTCCACACCGACAGGTCGGTGGCCACCCGGCCGAGCAGCACCCCCAGGACGGCGCCGGCCGCCGACAGCCGCAACCCGGCGTCCCGGGCGGCGACCGCCTCGACCGAATTGGCGCGCGCCCCGGCGAAGCCGAGCAGCGCGGCGGTGCGGGCCGCGTCGATGGGCACCGTGGTGCCACCCACGCCGCCCGCGCCCAGCGGACTGCGGTCGAGGTCCTCCGCGACCCGGGCCAGCGCCTCGATGTCGGCCGCCAGCGCCACCGCGACGCCGCTCAGGTAGTGGCCGTAGGTGATCGGCACGGCGGGCTGGTGGTGGGTGAACGCGGGCATCACGGTGCGGGCGTGCCGCCGGGCCGTGCGGGTGAGTGTGCCGAGCAACCGCAGGGCCTCCCACATCAGGTCCAAGTACGGTTCGCGCAGCTTGAGTTGCTGGAGCGTCGCGGTGAGGTCGTTGCGGGAGCGTCCCAGTTGCAGTTGGCCGCCGACGTCGGGGCCCAGCCGCTCGGTCAGGAACAGTTCGTACATCAGGTACCAGCCGCGCGGGGCCGGGCGTTCGCGCAGCGACGCGAAGTTCTCGGCGCGCAGCGCGTCCACGGCGCCGAGCAGCCGGGCGGCGGCGGCCGGCGGCAGGATGCCGCGCTCGGCGAGCATCACCACGTGGGCTCGGTCGATCTGCGTGGTCAGCGCGAGGTCGCCGGCGAAGGCCGCGTCCACGCCCGGCTGTTGGGTCAGCGCCTGGACCCGCGGATGCAGCGGGACACGCCCACCCGTATGCGCCCGGCCGTCGTTCGTCGCCGCAACCGCCGCGGTGGTCCGCGCGGGTTCCCCGGTCACCGCGTCCTCCCGTCCGCCGTCGTGCGCACGGTGAGCGTGCGCAGCGCCCGGTCGGCCAGGGCCGCGGCGGTCGCCGTGTCGCGTGCCGTGGTCAGGACCGAGCCGATCCGGTCGCGGAAGTCGCCGTGTCGCGTCAACGGGGTGCCCGCCACGACGCCGACCTCGACTCGTCGCACGCCGGGCAGCCGGGCCGCGTCCGCGGTGCCGTCGACGCCGGCGAGCACACCGCTCGCGGGCGCGAGGAGGAAGCGTACGGCCGCCGCGCCCGCGACTCCCGCCGGACGCGGCGGCACCGGGCGGCCCAGGGCCGCAGCCAGGAGACCGTCGATCAGGTCCACGCCCCGGGCCGCGAGCACCAGTTCGGGAATGTGGCCGCCCGCGAGGCGCGGGTTGACCTCGATCACGACCGGTCCGGCCGGTCCCACCCGCAGTTCGACATGCGCCGGCCGACCGGCCAACCCCAGGGCCGTGACGGCGGCCACGGCCCCGGCCCGCAGCGCACCGAGCAGGTCGGGGTCGGCGACGGCCGGAAAGTCGTGTCCGGTCTCCACGAAACGCGGCAGGGCGCCCAGGTGCTTGGCGGTGACGCCCACGACCCGACCGCCGACCAACTCGACGGAGAACTCGGGGCCGGGCACGTACTCCTGAAGCAACACCCCGGTCGGTACCGCGAGTCCGCGCTCGTTGACCGCCTCGGCCAGGAGCGGGCCCGCGTGTCGGCGTACCTCGTCCGCGTCGGAGCACAGTCGCACCCCCACGCTGCCGCTTCCGGTGACCGGCTTGACCAGGAACGGTCCCGTGCCCAGCCGACGCCGAGCGGCGTCGACGCACGAGAGTTCGGTGACGGTGACACCCTTGGGCACGGCCACCCCGGCCGCCGTCAGGACACGGCGCTGCCGGCCCTTGTCCCGGCACATCGCGACCGCCTGCGGGTCGGGCCCGGGCAGGCCGAGTCGGCCGGCGAGCGTGGCGGCGGGCTCGATGTAGTGGTCGGAGGTGCTCGCCACGCCCACCACCGGGTCGCGGAGCAGCCGCACGGCCTCCAGCAGCGCTTCCGGCGAGCCGGTGTCGGTGACCACGACGGGCACGTCGTCCGCGCGGACGTAGTCGTAGCGGTCCGGGCGGGCGCACAGCAGCACCGGCCGCAGACCCGCGCGGCGGGCGGCTCGTACCAGGGCTCGTCCGTTGCCGGTGGTGTTGCTCTCCACCAGGACCAGGGTCGCGGTCATCCGACGCGCCTCCGCTCGTCCGCGGGCCGGGTGCAATCGGGCACGGGGCGCCGGCACCACGCCATGTGGTCCCAGTGGCCGCGTACTTGGTCGGGGTCGGTGACGGTGTGCGGTGCGGTGGGCAACGTGGGCAGGTACAGCCCGTGTTCGCGCCGCCAGTTCGGGTCCCCCGAGGTGGACTGGTAGCGGTGCCCCTCGTCGGCGAACAGGGCCAGCACGGTGCGGTCGGGGTGACGCCGGGCCTCCCATCGGGCCACCAGGTAGGCCGCGCCGCTGGTCGGGCCCATGAACAGGGCGTGTTCGCGGTGCAGCCGGTCGGTGGCCTCGAACGCCTCGGCAGCGCCCAGCCAGTGCACGTCGTCGAAGGTGTCGTGTTCGACGTTGGCCGGCATCAGGCTGTTGCCGAGTCCGCGCAGTGTCCTGGGGCCGTCGGGCAGCCCGAACAGCACGCTGTGGTGCGTGTCCACGGCCACCGCGCGGGTCTGCGGACGGTGGCGGCGCAGGCCGTGCGCGGTGCCGCACATCGAGCCGCCGGAGCCGACACAACCCACCAGGGTGTCCACGGGGCCGATCCGCTGCCGGACCAGCTCGGCGACACTCGCATAGGCGGCGGGGTTGAGCGGGTTGTCGTATTGGGAGGGCACGAAGGCGGGTTCGCACTCCTTGCGGATCGTGTCGAGCCGGTCGAGGCGGGCGCGTTGGTGGCCGCCGACGGCGGCCGGTTCGGTGACGATCTCCACGCGTGCGCCCAAATCCTCCAGCCTGGCCTTGAGCGGTGCGTCCAGGACCGGGTCGCTGACCAGGACCAGGGGGTATCCGCGCAGCGCGGTCACCATGGCCAGGCCGAGTCCGAACGTGCCCGAACTGGTCTCCACCACGGTCATCCCCGGGCGCAGTTCGCCGCGTCGGATGGCGGTGTCGAGGATGTAGCGGGCCGGAAGCAGCTTCATCACGGTGAAGCAGGCCGCGTAGAGGTTGTGGTCGAGTCGGACCAGGCGGGGCATCTCGGTGGCGGCCACCGCGTCGCCGACGGTCCTCGTCCGGCGGCTCGCGGCTTGCTCGTTCGCCGCCTGTGCGATCGCCGCCTGTCCGATCGCCGCCTTCCCGGTCGGCATCCGCTCGTTCATCGCCTTCCCGTTCGTCGCACGCCCGTGCATCGCCCGCCCGTCCGCCTCCCGCTCGTTCACCGCTCGCTCGTTCACCGGCTGCTCCGGCGGCGGTGGAATCGCATCGGCATGGACGTGATCCCGTTGATCCAGTTGGATCGCAGGTGGGTGATCGGTCCGGCCGGTTCGACGCCTTCCAGGGCGCTGCCGAGTTCGTCGAAGAGCATCCCGAGTGCCATCCGGCTCGACGGTGCGCCGATGCAGTAGTGCGGTCCGCCGCCGAAGGCCAGGTGCGGGTTGGGGGATCGGGTCGGATCGAAGGTGTACGGGTCGGTGAACACGCTCTCGTCCCGGTTCGCCGAGGCCACCCACGCGCACACCCAGTCGCCCTTGCGCAGCGTGGTGCCGGCGATATCGGTGTCCTCCCTGACTCGCCGCACCAGGTGGTTCGTGGGCGTCGTCCAGCGCGCGCCCTCCTCCACCAGCAGCGTGGTGCTGCTCGGGTCGGCCAGCGCGGTGTCCCACAGGTGCGGGCGTTCGGCGAGCGCGAGCAGGGTGTGCGAGGCGACGTGCGGCGTGGTGGAGTTGGCGCCGAGCAGGAAGCTGTAGCAGTTCAGCGCCACCCGCAGGTCGTCCAGCGGGGCGCCCTCGGTCTCCAGCGTGATCAGCGCGCTGACCAGGTCCTCGCCCGGGTGGGCCCGCTTCGCGTCGATGATCTCGGCGAAGCAGGCGAAGAGTTCGTGGTGGGCGCGGCGCAGCGTCTGGTGGCTGCTCTCGCCGCTGACGTATTCGGGATCGTCGGGAGCGATGCTCGCGGTGGTGTAGTGGGCGATGGTCTCCCAGTAGTCGTCCGGGATGCCCATGAGTTCGCCGATCACGACCATCGGCAGCAGTCGCACCAGCTTCGCGAAGTCGTGGTCGCCGCCGTCGAGGCAGGGTTGCGCGAGGGTGCGGACCCGCTCGCGGATCCCGGCGGCGCGTTTGCGCACGACCGAGTGGCCGAGCGTGCGCATGGTGGGGCGACGGATGTCGCCGTGCAGTGGCGGGTCCATCAGCGTGATGGTCCGGCCACCGGCGCTGTCACCGACGCCGACGGAGGCCAGGATCGTGCCGTCCTCGGAGCCGAAGACCCGGTGGTCCTTGACGATGCGGTCGCATTCGGCGTACCGGGGGAAGCCCCAGAAGACCTCTCCCGTGGCGGGCGCGGTGTGTCTGGTGACCGCCGTGTCCGCGCGCATCGCCCGCCACCTGGCGTGTTGGCATCCCTCGTAGACGCCGGGGTCGGTGACGTCGACGTCGTCGAAGCGCACGGGCGGGCCGGGTGGCGGTGCGGTGATCTCCATCAGCTCGCGCCGTTTCGCTCGCCGCCGGTCGCCTCGGCCAGTTCCGCGATCGTCTGGTGGCGGAAGAACGCTCCGGCCGAGCAGGCGATCCCCAGCAGGCGCAGCCGCTCGATGGTGTCCACGCTGAGGATGGAGTCGCCGCCGAGCTCGTAGAAGTTGTCGTCGACGCCGACCCGGTCCAGGCCGAGCACCTCGGCCCAGACGTCGGCCATCAGCGACTGGGCCTCGCTCTGCGGCGCCCGGTATTCGGGCAGTTCGCCGAGTCGGTCGCGGCCGGACCACGGGGCGGTCAACGCGCCTCGGTCGGGCTTGCCATTGGGGTCGTGCGGCATCTCCTCCAGCACCAGGCAGGTGCCGGGCACCATGTGCGCGGGCAGCCGCTCACGCAGCCACGTGCGCATCGTGGAGGCCGTCACCCGGGCGTCTCCGGCCGGTACCGCGTAGCCGACCAGTCGCTTGCCGTCCGCCTCGGTGCCGAACACGGCGACCACGGCCTCGGCCACCTCGGGGCGGGCGTTGAGCACCGCCTCGATCTCGCCCGGTTCGATCCGGAAGCCGCGGATCTTGACCTGACGGTCGGTGCGACCGTGGAACTCGAGCGCGCCGTCCGCGCGGCGCCGAGCCAGGTCGCCGGTGCGATACATCCGGCTCGACCGGCCGGCCGCGAAGGGGTCGGGCAGGAAGCGTTCGGCGGTGAGCGCGGAACGCCGCAGATAGCCACGGGCGACCCCGGCGCCGCCGAGGTACAGCTCGCCGCTCTCGCCGGGCGCGACCTCGCGCAGGTCCTCGTCGAGGACGTACATCGTGCGGCCGCGCAGCGGGGTGCCGATCGGTACCCGGTCGCAGGTCTCGTCCGGATCGACGGCGTGCAACGACGCGAACGTGGTGGTCTCCGTGGGGCCGTAGGCCGCCAGGACCCGAAGTCCCGGCACGGCGGCGGCCGTTCGGACATGCTGTGGGGACAGCACGTCGCCCCCGGTGATCAAGGTGCCAACCGGTTCCAGTGCGTGCGGCGCGTGGTCGGCCACGACGTGGAACAGGCCCGTGGTCAGGAACAGCCAGTCCGGGCGCCGCTTGGCGAGCTCGGCGGACAGATCCTCGACCGCGACGGGACCGCCGCGCAGGATCTCCACCCGACCGCCTCGGCACAACGCGGCCCAGATCTCGAACGTCGAGGCGTCGAAGGCCATCGGGGCATACTGGGCCACCGACTGGCCGGGCCGCACCGCGATGCGGTCGTCGTCCAGGGCGAGCGCCACCACGGCGGCGTGTTCGACCACGACGCCCTTGGGCACACCGGTGGAGCCGGAGGTGTAGATCACGTAGGCCGCCTGGTCGGGTGCCACTCGGCCGGCCGCGAGTCCCGCGAGCGGATCACTTTCGGCGGGGTCGGCGGCGGCCTCGGTGTCCGCGAACAGCACCGGCACACCGTCGTCCACGAAGTCGGGTATGCCGCCGCGTTCGGCGACCACGGCGGCCACCCGGCAGTCGCGAACCATGAAGCGTTGTCGCTCCAGCGGGAAATCCGGGTCGATCGGCACGTACGCGGCACCCGCGCCCAGGACACCCAGGAAGGCCACGATCGCCGTGGGAGAGCGCGGCACGGTCACCGCGACGCGATCTTCGTGCCCTACCCCGGCCGCGCGCAGACGGGTCGTCAAGTCCCTTGCACGTGCCTGGAGTTCACCGTAGGTGAGGGTATCGCCCTCGATCGAGACGACCGCGGTCGCGTGGGGGTCGCGCAGCGCCTGATCCTCGACCAGCTCGTGCAGTACGACCGACTCGCGCTCGATCGCCTTCGCCTCGGAGGCCGTCGTATTCGTCGTTGTCATCGCCTTCCGCTCCGCTCCGCCTCGCCGAACAGCCAAAGGAATGGCTTTTCGACAATCGACCGGATGCGGTGTCCGGTCAATGCCGGCGAAGGAATTCGGAAGGTAGTCGGGATGGTCGGCGAGAAGGTTTCACGCGACGGGAAACATCCGGGAAAGAATCATGGCGCCGCGGCATTTCACCGATAGACATGACGGCACCGTGGACGGGTGGAGTGGATACGACTCCTACGACACCCATGACTCCTACGACACTTACGACACCGTGGATGGCACTGTGGATTCGGCCACGTGGGAAATCTCGAAGACGCCGGCGGACAGGGCGGTTCTGGTCACGGGTGCCGGCTCCGGTATCGGCGCGGCGGTCGCGGTGCGGGCCGCTTCGGCCGGGGCGTCGGTGGCCCTCGTGGGCCGGCGCGTCGAGGCACTCCAGGAGACCGCGGCACTGGTCCGACGGGCCGTCGGCGCGCGGGCCCGCGTCGCCGTTCTGCCCGGGGACGTGCGCACCGATGCCGGTGCGGATGCCCTCGTCGGCGCCGCGATCGATCGGCTGGGCCATATCGACGGTCTGGTCAACAACGCCGGAGTGGCCCGCTTCGCGCCGTTGGAGACTGCCACGAGTGAGGATCTGGACGCCATGCTCGACACCCACGTGCGCGGCCCGGTCGCGCTGATCCAGGCCTGCCTGCCCACGCTGCGCGCGCACCGCGGCAGCGTGGTCAACGTCTCCTCCGTAGGTGGCGCCCTGGCCATGCCGGGGCGCTCCCTGTACGGCGCGAGCAAGGCCGCGCTCAACAGTCTGACCCGTTCCCTGGCCCGGGAGCTGGCACCCGACGTGCGGGTGAACGCGGTGCTGCCCGGGCCGGTGGAGACCCCGATGTACGACGACCTCGGCCTGGACGGGCCCGCAACGGCGGCTTTGCGCGCGGGCCTGCTCGCCGGCACACCCATGGGGCGCTTCGGTACTGCGGACGAGGTCGCGTACTGGGTGTGCGCGCTCCTGGACGCCGAGAGATCCGGATGGGTCACCGGCGTCCTGCTGCCGATCGACGGCGGCCGCACCGCATAGCACGGCCCCGCCCGCCGCCCCCGCCGGCGCTCGGCACGCGTATACCGCGCACCGCACACCCGACACCCGAGTCCCCCACCGAGGCCCCAAGATCCCTGGACCCGACACCCACCGCACCACGGACCGCACCTCACCGACAGCGCAGGAGGACCGACCGTGACCACCACCGAGGACACCACGACCGTTTACGGGCGACCCGAGTTCGCCGACATCGACATCGGCGACACGATGCGCCACGGCCACCCCGACATCACCGACGGCGACCACCTGATCGTGGACCTGGTCGCCCGCCGCGCCCGGACCCTGGGCCGCCCGCTGACAGTGATGGACGTCGGCTCCGGTTCCGGCGTGGTCTCCGCGATGCTGGCCCATCGCCTGCCGGGACACCGCGTGATCGCCAACGAGATCGAGCCGCGGTTGATCGGCCAGGCCCGCTCGCGGCTCGCCGACTTCGCCAACGGCGAGGTCTTCGACCGGCCGTTCCAAGAGTGGAAGGAGCCGCTGGACGTGATCATCTCCTGGGGCTCGCACCACCACCTGCCGAACACCTATCTCGACCATGTACGCACCCTGCTCGTCGACGACGGCGTGCTGATCATCGGCGACGAGTTCTGCCCGGAGTACTGCGACGACGGCGACGCCGCCCGGGTGACCACCGCCGAGGTGATCCACCTGGCCGACGGCCTGGTGCTGACCACGCGGCGCGAGGTCGACGCCTATCGCGCGGAGGGCGTCGTCCCGCAGTGGTCGCGCGACCTGGAGGCCAAGCGCCGCCGCGCGCTGTGGCACTGGTACAAGTTCGTCGTCGACTACGCGATGGCCAAGGACAACTGGACCGTGGTTCTGGCCGAGTTGCAGATCACCCGCGACGACCTGACCACCTCGTTCGACGAGGAGCACAAGCTCTCGCCGCTGATCGTGCGCCGCGACCTCGAACTCAACGGGTTCCGGCCGCTGTCCACGAACGTGATCGGCAACCGGTCTGCGGACCTACAGAGTTTCCACCTCTACGAGTTCGCGCCCCGGCCGAGGTCCTGACCCCGGTCCCGAGCCCGCCCCCTCGCACCGACGCGACCCGTGGGGGGCGCCGAGGACTCGTCCGATCGCCGTGGCCACAGCCGTATCGGCGGAAAGAGAGCCATCATGTCGACCTTCGAGGTGAGCGCCGCGCCGGTGGCGCTCTCCCGCGCGGCGTCCATCCCCCCGTCGTGTCTGCACGACGTGTTTCGCTCCGCCCAGGCGTGGGAGCTGGTCCATCGTCGTGCCCCCATCCGACTGCACGTGGGCGAACCGGCGTTCGGGCCGCCGATCGAGGCGGTCGAGGCGCTGGGCGCGGCGGCTCGCGAAGGGCGCGCCGCGTACACCTCGGCCGAGGGCATGACCGAGCTGCGCGAGGCGCTGGCCGCGAAGCTGGCGAGCGAGAACGGCCACGCCACCCGGCCCGACCGGGTGTTCGTCGCGCCCGGCTCGTGTCAGGGCCTCGCGGCGTTGATGCAGTCGATGGCCGAGCCCGGCGACGAGATCCTGCTGCCGGAGATCCACTGGCCCATCCATCTCCAACAGGCCCTGCTGGCCGGGCTGCGACCGAGGTTCTATCCCCTGGACCGCGACTTCCGCCCCGACCCGGACTCGCTGGCCGCCGCCGGCGGCGAGCGGACCCGGCTGATCCTGGTCAACTCCCCCGCCAATCCCGCCGGTGTGGTGCTCGACGAGCCGTTCCTGCGCGCGGTGTTGCACATCGCCCGACGGCGGGGCTGGCGGATCATCAGCGACGAGGCGTACGAGCACTTCGTGTTCGAGGGCGAGCACGTGTCCATGGCCTCACTGGAGCGCGATGTGCCGGAGCGGGAACGGCTGGTGCATTCGGCGTTCAGCTTCTCCAAGAGTTACGCGATGACCGGCTACCGACTCGGCTACATCGCCGTCCCGGACGCCCGGGCGGCGAGCGCGCTGCGCGTGGTCCAGGAGGCGAGCATCGTGGCGCCGCCGACCCCCGTGCAGTACGCGGCACTTGCCGCGCTGGGCGTGCCGCAGGCGGCGCTGCGCAACCGCGAGGCGGTGCGCGCGAACCGGGACCGGTCGCTGCCGAGCCTGGTGGCGGCGGGCCTGTTGGGACGGGTTCCGCCGGGCGGGTGGTACGCGCTGCTCGACCTGGCCTCGGTGGGCCTGGACGCCGACGTGTTCGCGGCCGAGTTGCTCGCCGAGCACGGCACCGCGGTGGCGCCGGGCCGGGGCTTCGCGCTGCGGCCGACCGTCGACGCGCAGTGCCGGGTGACCGCCATCGAACCGTCGCCCCGGTCGCACGGGCTGCTGCGGATCGCCTTCTGCGGCGACGGCGACCTGCTGGCGGCCGGCGTCGAACGACTGCTGGCCGCGGCCTGCGGCGGCCGGGCGTGAACGGCTCCGCGGCCCCCACCTCGGCCCCGCACGAAAGCACGGCCGACGGCGCCGCCGAGCCGACCTATGACGGATACCTGCGCCTGCCGACGATTTTGACCGCACAGGCGCCGACCACGGCGGAGAGCGACCGGTACACGCACGCCGCCGAGCACTTCTTCATCGTGGCGCACCAAAGCTGCGAGTTGTGGCTCAAACAGGCGCTCTTGGACCTGAACCTGGCCGCCGACGCGGTCCGCTCCCGGCCGCGCGACCTGGGGCTGTGTCTGGAGCAGGTCCGGCGTGTGACGCACGTACTGACCATGATCGCCGAGCACTTCACCGTCCTGGAGCGGCTGACCGTCGCCTCTTTCGCCCGATTTCGCGGTGCGCTCGGCCGGGCCAGCGGGGCCCAGTCCGGGCAGTTCCGCGCGCTCTACCGCGCGTTGGGCCTGTACGGCGCGGACAGCGAGCTGTTCCGGGGGTTCCTGAGCGCCCTGGCCGAGCGCGATCTGACGGTGGCCGAGGTGTACCGGCGGGCGCCGCATTCCGGGCTGTCGTATCTGCTGGCCGAGGGTCTGGTCGATCTGTCGCAGGCGGTTCGCCGCTGCCAGTTGGCGCACGTCGAGGTCGTGGTCCGCCAGATCGGCGCCCGACCGGGCACGGGCCGCACCACGGGCGCCGACTTCCTGGCCCGGCGACTCGCGGTGCCCTTCCCCGAACTCTGGGAGGCACGGACGGCGTTGCACACCCCCGGCGGGGTCGACTCAGTCGGCGTCGGCGTCCAGTACGACCGGTAGGTCCACCAGACCGCGGAAGAACGGCGCGGGCCGCCAGCGCAGATCGCTCGCCGGCACGGCCAACCGCATCCGGGGGAACCGGCCGAGGATCCCGCCCAGCGCCAGGCGCGCCTCCATGACCGCCAGCGGCGCGCCGATACAGCGGTGGATGCCGTGGCCGAAGCCCAGATGCGAACGCTCGGCCCGGTCGATGCGGAAGGTGTCGGGATCCGGGAAACGCTCCGGGTCCCGATTCGCCGCGTGCCACAGCGCCGCGGTGACCGCCCCGGCCGGCACCACGCCGCCGGGCAGTTCGACATCGCGCCGGGCCACCATGAACGCGATGCCGGCCGGCCCGTCGTAGCGCAGGATCTCGTCGAGCGCCGCCGGCAACAGCGAGGGCTCGGCGGCCAGTCGGGCGCGCTCACCCGGGTGGGTCAGCAATAGCATGATGCCGGTCGCGATCAGGTTCACCGTGGTCTCGTGGCCGGCCACCAGCAACATAAAGGCCATACCGACCAGTTCGGCCTCGGACAACCCTTCGTCGCCGTCTCGGGCCTCGACCAGGGCGCTGAGCAGGTCCCTGCCGGGCCGGGCGCGCTTGCGCCGGATCAGGTCGAGGAAGTACGCCAGCAGGTCCTCCTGAGCCTGCCGCAGCAGCCGCTGCGAGTCCGGACGCGCGCTGGAGACCATGCCGTCCGTCCACGCGCGAAAGTCGTCGCGGTCGGTCACGGGCACCCCGAGCAGCTCGCAGATGACGGTGATCGGCAGCGGATGGGCCACGGCCGTGATCAGGTCGAACGGCCGGGTACGCGGGGCCGCGTCGAGCAGTCCCGCGAGGATGCTCTCGACTCGTTCGGCCAGCAGGTTGACCCGGCGGGTGCTGAACGCGCTCTGCACGAGCTTGCGCACCCTGGTGTGGTCGGGTGGGTCGAGGGTGAGCAGGTTCCGGTTCATCGCGCTGTCCGGATCACCGGTCAGCGCGGTCGCCTCCGGCGGGGCCAGGTGCAGGTCACGGCTGAACCCGGGGTCGGTCAGGCCGGCGCGGACGTCCTCGTACCGGGTCAGCAGCCACATGTCGAAGCCCTGCGGCGTCGCGATGCGGTGCACCGGCGTGGTCCGCCGCAGATGCGCGTAGGTGGGATAGGGGTCGGCCAGGAAGGCCGGGCTGAACAGCGGTGGTACGAGGGGTGCTTCCTGTTTCATCGCTTACCCGTTCCGGTGTCTGCACGGGGGCATGGGGGCATGGGGGCATGGGAGGCATCGGGTCCGTGGACCCGCGGGTCCGCAGGCCCACGGGCCCACGGGCCCACGGGCGCCCGCAGGCTCACGCTCAGGAGGCGGCGGCGTCCGGCGGCGCGGCCGGCGCGGGCAACGTGCAACTCGCCCCCCGATCGGGCAGGCGGCCGGACCCGAGGTAGGCCGCGATCGCACCGTCGACGCACGCACTGCCCCGGCCGAACGCGGTGTGCCCGTCGCCCTTGACGCTCAACAGCCGCGCTCGGCCCATGGTTTCGGTGACGTCGCGAGCCCAGGCGAGCGGAGCGAGCGGGTCGCCCTCGACGCCGATCACCAGCGCCCGGTCCCGGCCGGTGTAGCGCCACGGGCCCTGGAACCGGTGGTCGGCCCGGACCGGCCACAGCGCGCACTTGAGTTCGCCGTAGCCGTACAGCCGGCCGAAGTGCGGCGACACCGCGGCCGCCGCCGTGAAGTGCCGGTCGTGTGCGCGCAGGTCGGTGGGGACGTCCCGGTCCAGGCAGGAGTTCGCGAGCTGCTGGGCGGTCACCTCGTCCGGGCCGGTGGGCGGCTCCGTCGTGGGCACGTCCTGGGCGGCCGTCGCGGACAGGTACGCGGCGAAGCGGGGCCAATCGGCGGAGTTGATCAATCCGCCGATGACCTGGGTGAGCAGCAGGCCACCGGTGAGGATGTCGTGCCGACCCGGGTACGCGAGCCGGTTGCGCTCCAGCTTGTCCACCAGGGCGTCGAAGGCGCCCGCCGGGTCGCCGGCGCCGAACGAGCACATCGCCGGCGTGGCCCGGCACCAGTCGAGGAAGCGGCCCAGCGCGAACTCGCTCGCGGCGAGCTGCTCCCGGTCGAAGCGCAGCGGATCCGAGACGTACCCGCGGCCGTCGATCGCCCCGTCCAGGACCATCGAGCCGACCCGGCGCGGATAGCGCGCGGCGTAGATCTGTCCGAGCACCGTCCCGTACGACTGGCCCAGGTAGTTGAGCCGGTCGTCGCCCACCGCCCGGCGCAGCAGGTCCAGGTCGGCGGCCGAGTCGGCGGTGCTCATGGTGCGCAGCAGGGCCGGGTCGGTGTTGCGCCCGCACGCGCTGGTCAGCGCCTTGGCCTCGGCCAGTTTGGCCGGGCGGTCGGCGAGCGTGGGGTAGGCGGGCAGCGGCTCCTCGATCTCCCGCTCCTGCTCGTAGGTCATGCAGTGCGCGCTCGGCGAGCTGTTCGACTGGCCGCGCTGGTCGAAGCCGACCACGTCGAACCGGTCCGCGAGCGCGGCGAAGGGCGCCGTGCGGGTGCGCAGCAGGGCCACGCCGTTGCCGCCCTGGAGCCCTCCGTTGACGAAGAGCGAGCCGATCCGGTGCGCCCGGTCCCGGGCCGGGATGCGGATCAGGGCCAGGTCGGTGGTCCGGCCGTCGGCCGTCGCGCCCGGTTGCATGGGCACGGTGGCGGTCGCGCACTCGAAGCCGCCGCCGCAACCGACCCAGGTCAGCTTCGGCACCTTGGGCGTGGGGGCCGCGACGGCCGAGGACGGTACGGCGAGCATGGTCGCCACGGCGGCCAGGACGGTGACCGTGGACACGAGCCACGAGCGGCGGCGGGACGTGGTCGGTGGTCGCGACTGCGACTGCACGGTGGTCTCCTCGCGATCGGGCGCGCCTCGCCCGACTGGTGGGCGCGCGGTACGACGGGCGCCACCACATGCTCGAACATCACCCGCCCGGCCGCGCGAGATCTTTGCCGGATCTGTCGCGATCGGCGCGCGGTACCGGCGGGCCGGGCGGGCGAGTCGGTTGCGGCGGGCGATCGACTCCGCCCCTCGGCTCCCGGCTCAGTCCGCGAACGCCGTCTCGGCCTTCGCGCAGCCCCGGAACGGCGCGATGTCGGCCGCGAGCTTCTCGATGCCCTCGCGATCCGCCTTGCGCAGTGCGCGCACCGCCTCCACGGTCAGCCGCAGCGTCCGGCCCTTCTTCTGCGCGCGCCAAAGCGCCGCGAGTTCGCCGTCACGCAGGACCACGCCGGGGTTCCCGGTGTGCTTCCACACCTGCTTGTGCAGCTTGCGGTCGGGGACGGCGGTGGCGCGGTCGCGCAGGTGCAGCCATGGGTCATAGGCCGGCAGCACGCGCAGTCCGCGCACTTCGGGCGGCGCGATGAGCGCCTCGTGGTCGTCGCGGTGGATCCACGTCGTGCGCCCGTCGAAGCGCACCTCACGCAGTTCGTCGGCCGCCGCCTGCCACGCCTTGGCCGCGACGGTTTGCGCGGTGCCCGCCCACTCCGCGAGGTGTTCGGGCGTGGAGGGCCCGTACGCACGCAGGTATCGGCGGACGAACTCCTTGCGGGCGGCCGCCGCCGACCGGTGCGGCGGCTTCTTGCCCAGCCACTGGTCGGTACGCACGAACGATGCCTCGCGGCCCTCGCGCGGCGCGATCACGAACAGGCCGGTGAGCGAGACGGCCCGGGCCAGGATGGCGGTGAAGCTGCTGAAGGTGTCCGGCTCGAACCAACCGGAGAACTCGTCGGGCATCCGCTTCCCCAGCGCGACACCGAGCTCGCGCTTGGTCAACACCTGTCCGTCCAAGGCGTCTTCGATCGCCACCCGGGTCAGCTCCACGACCTCCACCGCCGAGCGCTTGGTCCCGTCGAGCATCGGGACGAAACCCTGCACGGCCACCCGCCAGGACTCCTCGTCCTCGGGCAACATCGGCCGGGTGAACACGGGCAGGTCGCGGGTGGGGAACAGGTACGGCGACTGGCGCACCGCCCACGCCTGGAGCAGCGACTTGTCCTCGGCCAGCGCCCGATCCACCTCGGCCGCGGTCAGCCCCGGGGATCGGGCCAGGAGCGCGAGCGGGCCGTTGCCGGGTGGGGTGTTCTGCGCCCCGGCTGCGGCCGCCGCGGCCGACAGGTCGGGGGCCGGTTCCGCGTCGGTCAGATGGTGGCCGGCCGCGCGGAACGCGAGCACCTGTTCCCGGTCCACCTGTTCGCTGTCGACTTCGCTCACGAGCGCACCTCTTCGTTCGATCGCCTTCTCGGACGGTCGGGTTCTCGGACGGTCGGTCGCCTTCGGGTCGATCGCCTTCTCGGACGTTCGGGAATGCACCACGATGCTACGCGGATATCCGTCGGCGCCCGGAATTTCAACGGATTCCGTACAGAGACGCGACAGAATCTTTGCGGCCTTCGCCGATCCGAGGTAATCGTGCAGTAATGCGATTGCCCCGGGAAATGAGGCGCGTGCCGAGTCGCCTCGGAACGGATGACGATGCCTGTTCCTGATCGCGAGAGCAAAACGAGTATCACCTGCGCCGAGCCGCCGATCGTGTCCCTTCCGGATTCGGTGGCCATGGTCGCCCGCCGTTCGCCGGACCTGACGGCCGTCTTCGACGCCGGCGGCGAGACCTCGTTCGCCGCACTGGACGCGGCCGCGGACCGCTGGGCGGCGGCGGTGGCCGATCGGGTCGCCCCCGGGGGGTGGGTGGCGGTGTGCGGACGGCGCGGGTCGGCCCTGGTGGCGGCGGCGTTGGGCTGTCTGCGGGCCGGCCGGGTGTATGTCCCGCTGGATCCCGCCCACCCCGGCGAGCGGATCGCGCTGACCCTGTCGGATGCGCGCCCCGAACTCGTGCTGGTGGACCGGCATGCGCCGGCGGCGGTCGTCGACGCGGCCCCGGCGCTGCGCCTGGACGCGGAGCCGCCGGGCGGCACGGCGCGTCCGGTGCGGCTGTTCCGTTCGGATCCGGCGTATGTGATCTACACGTCGGGCTCGACCGGCACGCCCAAGGGCGTGGTGGCCACGCACGGCGGACTGGCGACCCTGGTCCGGGCGTTGTCCGCCCGGGGGCCGGCGATGGCCGAGGGCGACGTCGTGTTGTCGGTGGCCTCGATCGCGTTCGACATGTCCATCACCGACGTGTTCGTTCCGTTGGCGGCGGGCGCGTCCGTCGTACTGCCGGCCGATGATCGCACCCGCGACCCCGACGTGCTGCTCGACCTGATCGACCGGCACCGGGTGTCCACGGTCCTGGCCACGCCGTCGCTGTGGCGGATGCTGGTGCTCGCGGGGCTGGGGACGGACGGCCGGCATCGGGTGCGGGCGTTCGGCGGCGGCGAGAAGCTGACCGAACGTCTCGCCCGCGAACTCTTGGCACGAACCCGGTCGTTGCACAACGGCTACGGCCCGACGGAGACCACGGTCTACGCCACGTTCGCGCCGATCTCGGACCCGACCCGGCTGCCGCTGGGTGATGCCATCCCGGGCACTCGGCTCTACGTCCTGGACCAGGACGGCGAGTTGCTCCCGCCGGGGCCGCGCGGCGAGTTGTACGTGGGCGGCCTCCAGGTGTCCTGTGGCTACCATCGGCGACCGGCGCTGACCGCCGAGAAGTTCGTCCCGGACCCGTTCTCCGGCGTGCTCGGCGCGCGCATGTACCGCACCGGTGACGTGGTCCGGCTGTCCGCGGACGGCGATCTGCATTTCCTCGGGCGCACCGACGACCAGGTCAAGATCCGCGGCCATCGGGTCGAACCCGGCGAGGTGGTGGCCGTGTTGGAGAAGGCGGCCTCGATCCGCCAGGCGGCGGTGCTGGTACACGCGGACACGCTCGCCGCCTATCTGGTGGCCGAGCCGGGGCACGCGCCGAGCGTGGCCGACGTCCGCGCTCATGCCCGCCTGTTCCTGCCGGAGCCGATGGTGCCCGATCGGCTGGCGTTCCTGCCCGCGCTGCCGATGACGGGCAACGGGAAGGTGGATCACGCGGCGCTGCTCGCGTGGCAGGAACCCGGCGTCCCGGGCGAGGGCGAAGAGGGGGACGAACGTGGAGCCGGCGCCGACGACGGCGAGGCCCCACAGGGTCCGACCGAGACGGCGGTGGCCAAGGTCTGGGGCGAGGTACTGGGCCTGACCGAGATCGACGCCCGGACCAGCTTCTTCGACTTGGGCGGACACTCCCTGCTCGCCATGGAGGTGGTCTCCCGGCTGCGCACCGAGTACGAACTCGAACTTCCGGTGTGGGAGTTGTTCGCCGAGCCGACGGTGCGCGCCTGGGCCGCGGTGGTCGATCGCGCGGCGGCTTCGCCGGCGACCGGCGAGGCCGCCGACCACAGGGTCGCCCTGTCGCCCGAGCAGCGTGCGCTGTGCCACGCCGAACGACTGGTGCCCGGGATCACCTCTCCCGGTCTGACGGTTCGGGCCAGGCTGACGGGCGCGGTGGACACCGGCCGGGTGGCCGAGGCGCTGACGGCGGTGGTGCGACGCCAGGAGTGTCTGCGTACCCGGTTCGAACCGGTCGCCGAGTACGGCAGCCAACTGATCTCGCGCTACGTGGAGTTCGATCTGTTCGAGGAGGATCTGCGAGGCGCCGCGGCGACCGGCGCGACCGGGCTCGACGAGGCGATGGAGGCCCCGTTCGACCTGGCCGAGGGGCCGCTGTTGCGGGCGGCACTGCGCCAGTTCGAGGACGAGCGGTTCGAGTTGGAGATCCGCGTACACGACGCGGTGGCCGACGCGGCATCGCTCGCGGTGATCGTGTCGGAGTTCGCGGACGCCTATGCCGGCGAGGTCGCGGCCGAACCCGTCGGGGGGCGCTTCGCCACGCTTGCCCAGGCTCGGCGCGAGGCATCGTCCGGGGTGGCCCTGGCGGACGCGGTCACCGCGTTCCGGGCCTCGCTTGCCGACACCGTGCCGGTCCCCGAGGGCGGGTACGACACGGGCCTGGTGCCCGTTCGGCTCGACGCGGCGGCAGTTCGTGTGTTGTCCGACCTGGCGCCGGCGCGCGGCGTCTCGGTGGAGTACGCGCTGACGCGGGCGCTGCTGCGGGTGCTGCCCCGGGAGTGGGGATCGTCCGTCGTGGTCGGCAGGGTCGAGCCGGGCCGTTCGGCGGATACGCGCGATCTGGTCGCCCCGCTGTCGACCCTGACGTTGTCGGCGGTGCGTCGGGCCGAGGACGCCGAGGACGCCGAGGACGCCGACGGTGTCGAACCGGCCGATCCGGTCTCGGCGGTGGGCGTGACCGGACGGGCGGCGAACGGCTCGGCGATACCCGCACAGGCCCTCCTGGACGCGGGCGTGCGCAGCGGGGCGCCGGAACTGCGCCGGGCCCTGCCGTGGGTGGCCCTGACCCTGCGCAAGTCGTTGCCGGCGCCGCGTGAACTCGCCCGCGGGGTGTGGCTGGAGCCGGTGTCGCCGGAGTCGGGGGCCGTGCCGGCCGAGGGCGCCCAACGCACCGCGCTGCCGGTGTCGATGGACCTGTGGGCGGACGGCGAGGACGTGGTGGGTCTGCTTCAGCACCGCGTCGACCTGCTCGACGCGGACGCCGCGGGTGAGCTGGTACGGCGCTTCGCCGAAGCCGTCGGGGCCAAGCGGTCGACCCTGGCCTGACCGCACCCCGGAAGACCGACACGTGCCGAGTGCTCTTGGCCGTGAACGGCTCGCCCGCCCAGCCGCCATCTCGGTGGACCAGTTCGAGCCCGGCCAGTTGTGCCATCAGGTCCAACTCGCTGGGCCACACGTACCGGATCTGGCTGGGGTAGAGGCGGATGCCGCTCTCGCTTACGATCACCACCTGGGTCCGGATCCGCTGACGCAGCGTGTCGTGCATCGTGGCCTCCAGGAAGACCCGGTCACGCTCCACGCTGCCGGTGGCCAGCCGCTGGCCGTCGGCGTCGGTGCGCCGGGGGTCGGGCACGTACATCTCGGACACCAGCGTGCCGTCCGGCTCCAGGTGCTCGGCCGCGTTGCGCAGGCAGCGCACCTGGTCGCGCTGGTCGAGCAGGCACAGGAAGGTGTTGAAGACGATGTAGATCAGCGAGAACGTGCGGTCCACGGCGACGTCGGCCATGTCCCCGAGAATGACCGGGAACGCGTCGCCGCCGGGGCGCAGTTTGAGCTTGTCGATCATCTTGTCGGCGCCCTCGATGCCGATCACCTCCAGGCCCTTGGCGGCCAGCGGCAGGGCCACCCGTCCGGTGCCGACGCCCAGCTCAAGGACCGCACCGCCGCCCGCGCGCCGGGCCAGGAACTCCACGGTGGCGGGAGTGTCGGGCAGCGGGCCCGTCCATTCGTCGTACACCTCGGCGACGGCGTTGTACGCACTGGCGCTCGATGGGGCCATGGTCCTCTCCTCGACGCTCATCGTGGTCCGGCGATCCGATCCGGCGCGGGCAACTCCGCCCGGGAGAGCCCGACTTCGAAGTATCTGCGGGCGAGCTGCTCGTCCAGGACCGGGCAGCGCACGTCGAGTTCGGCCAACTCGGCGTCGGTGCGGTCGGAGGCCACCTCGGGGATCACGGCTGCGGTGCCGGCCGAGGCGTCGGGCAGGGTCGCGGCGATCTGCCGCAGTTCGTCCCGGGCCGAGGTCACCGACGCGTCCAGGACCCGCTGCCGCCAGAGCGTGAAGTCGACGGGTCGCAGCCGGTAGCCGAAGCGGCGCAGCCAGGAGAACAGCGTGGTGTAGCGGGTGTGTTCGGGGGCGATCAGGTGGTAGGCGGGCGGCGCCGATCCCCCGCTCGCCCGGGTCAGCCGCACCACGGCGCGCGCCGCGTAGTCGACGGGCGCCCACTGGAGCGGGGAACCCGCCAGTGGGGCCGCCCCCATCGCGGCGCACGTGCGCAGGAACAGCCACGCGTAGTCGTTGGGGTTGGACACTCCGGTGCGGGTGTGCCCGGCGAGGGTGCCGGAGCGGAACACCAGGGCGTCCACGCCGCGTTCGCGGGCCTGGGCGACCAGGCGTTCGGCCACCCACTTGCTCAGTCCGTAGCCGCCGAGCGCACCGGCCGGCCCCAGTTCGGTGAAGTCGGCGACCGCACCGGGCCCTTCCTCTCCCTCGGGACGGTTTCCGTAGAGCACCGAGACCGTGGACACGTGCGCGAGCCGTTTGGGTCGGCCCTCGCACACCAGGCGCAGCACCTCCACGGTGCCCGCGACGTTGGGACCGCGCAGCGCCTCGTAGGGGTAGCTGACGTTCACGCCCGCGCCGCAGTGGTGGATCGTGTCGACCTCCTCGTGCACGAGCCGCCGGTCGGCGTCCCGCAGGCCGCATCCCGGTCGGGCCAGGTCGCCCGCGAGGGCGATCACCCGGCCCGACCACGCCTGGCTCCACAGGTCGAACCCGCGCAGCGCGGCCTCGATGCGTTCCTGCGCGGTGCCGTCCTCGGGGCGCACCAGGCAGTACACCCGTTGCTCGGTGTGCTCCAGCAGTTCGGCGATCACGGCGGCGCCGAGGAACCCGGTCCCGCCGGTCACCAGGGCGGCGCCGGGTTCGACGAAGGGCACGGGCGTGTTGTGCGGCACCACGTCGGCGGGCAGCAGCGCGTCCTGCTCGACGGCGCTCATCGCCAGCTCCACAACGGCGAGGGCCCGTCGTCGTCCCAGCCGTCGCCCTCGGCGGCCCGGGCGGGCGCGTCGCCCACCGGGCCCGCCGCATGGGGCTCGTCGGGCGCGGGTCCGGCGGGGCGCGCCGGTGCTGCCGGCTGCTCCGGGGCCAGGATCCGTAGGTCGTCCTGCGTCAGCAGGATCGGGATCGATGTCCTCACCACCGCTCCTCACGGTTGTCCGCGTCGCGCGGCTCGACCGGCCCCCCGGTCGCCGCGGAATCGGTACGAAACGACCACACGCGCTGTATTCCGACAGCTCGCAGCCGCCGGCGGGCGTCGGCCACCCGCGCGGCGAGCCCGGCGCTCGCCGGGTCGAACAGGACGGCCATCACCCGGCCGCTGTGCGCGACCTGCACGCCGACGCCGGCGCCGGCGCGGCAGATCCGTTCGGCCAGCGGCAGCGCGGCCTGGGGCAGGAAACGCTGGTTGAGCCGGGCACTGGCGGTGGCCGTGCGCGCCAGCAGCGCGCAGTCCTCCTCGGCCACCGCTCGGCGCACCATCACCCGCAGTTGCCGCAGTTGCTCGATCTCGCTCGGACGGTACTCGCGCGGGGGCTGGGCGATCGTGTCCACGTCCGGGCCGCCGACGTCGAAGCCGAGCACTTCCAATGCCGGGAGCGGGCCGCCGAGGTCCTCCAGGACGTAGCCCGCCCGGTTGGCGTACAACACCGCGCGGGGTCCGAACATCACGCCGTCCGAGGCACCTTCGGCGCGCACGGCGAGGGCCGCGACGTCCGCCTCGGTCGGCGTCCTGCCGTACGCGCGGGCCACCGCCCGGATCGCGCCGACCACGTCGGCAGTGGAGGAGCCCATGCCGCGTTCGACGGGAATCGAGCTGTGCACGCTCAGCCGCCCGCCCTCGCGTACGCCCAGCCAGCGCAGCGTCTCCCGGGCGGCCCCCGCGGCCTTGGTCTTCCACGCCGGGCTGACCGTGACGCCGAGGGCGCGGACGGGCACGAAGGTGGCGTGGGCGTGCAGTGCGGGCAGCGGCAGCGAGACGACGGCATGGGCCAGTGCCCCGTCCTCGCGTTCGAAGACGCCCTGGAGGATCTCGCCGTGATGGGCCATGGCGCTGCCTCGGGCCGGGCCGGGCCGAGCGGGCGCCCCGAACACGGTGAGTCGGCCCGCACGGCCTCGGTCGAAGGCGTCGGGATCGACGGCGGCCGCCATGTCAGGCGACTCCCGTGGGGCGCGCCGGCAGGGCGCCGTCCGGATGCTCGATCAGCGCGACCAGGGCCGCTTCGCAGGCCCCCACGAATCGCTCCACCGAGGCGCGCTCCCACAACGCCGTGCGGTACTTGACGTCGAGGAGCAATCCGTCCTCGACGATCAGCGTGGACACCTCCAGGTCGGTACCGGCCCGCCCGTTCGCCACGATGCGGCCCTGGTGGGTCCGGCAGCCGGTCAACGCGAAGCCGGATTCGGCCTGGAACACGTTGAGCGTGACATACGATCCGCGCCCGCTGAGCACCAGCGGGTCGGCGCCGGCGGCGCGCAGCGCGTCACCGGCCGGGCAGGACTGGTTGGCGTAGGCGCCGGCCACCGTCTCGCGGGTCCCGGCCAGGTGTTCGCGCCAGGTCGTGCGGGTGTCGAAGTCGTCGAAGCGCAGCACGAGCAGGTTGACGAACGCCCCCATCACGTCCGCCGCGTCCAGGTCGAGGCGGTTCTCGCACGGCGTGAGCAGTTGCACGTCGTCCTGCCCGGACCACTGCCGCAGCACGGCGGACAGCGCGGCGGCCACCACCACGAACGGAGTCACCCGCTCCCGCGTGGCGAAGGTGTACACCGCGTCGCGCGCGGCCGGCGGCAGCAGGCGGTACACGACGTCCCCGTCGAAGGACGGCGCGTCGGGGCGGGGGTGGTCGGTGGGCAGGGTCAGCTCGCGCAGGCCCGCCAGTCGACGCCGCCAGTAGCGCCGGTGCTCCTGTGCCGCGGTGGTCGTCGCACGCCGGCGCTCGGCGGCCACGACGTCGCGGAAGGTCGTGGTGCGCGGCGCGGGCAGTTCGCCCTCGCCGGTGGTGCGCCACCGGTAGCAGGCCGCGATCTGTGGGAACAACACCTTGGTCACCGCCCAGTAGTCCATCACCAGGTGGTGGCAGGTCAGCAGCAGGTCGCGGGTGCCCGTGTCCAGGCGGACCACGGTCAGTCGGATCAACGGCAGTTCGGACACCTCGAAGCCACGATGCGCCTGCTTCGCGGCCACCTTCGCCGCGGCCTGCTCGCGCTCCTCGGCGGGCGTGCGGCGCAGGTCCACCACCTCGATGGTGAACGGATGTTCGTCGTGCACTCGTCGGCTCGGAGCGGCGGCGCCCTCGGCCAGGTGGTAGGTGGTGCGCAGGATTTCCTCGCGATCGACGGCACGCCCGAAGGCCCATTCCAGCGCCCCTTCGTCCAACGGGCCCTCGACCCGCAGCGAGAGCGTGAGCGTGTTGACGGCGCTGCCGGGGACGAACTGCTCCATCAGCCAGAACGGCTCCTCCGCGGCGCCCAGCGCGGTGCTGCGCTCGCTCGGCGCGGGCGGGTCCTCGGGCGCGCATTCGTCGGGCTGCTCGGGCTCCTCGGCGAGTGCGCCGATCTCGTCGTCGGTGAGCGTCTCCAACTCGGCGAGCGCGTCGGCCACCGCCGGATGGCGTGCGGCGATCGCGGCGGCGAACTCGTGCAGTTCGGGGTTCTCGAAGACGAAGAGCAGCGGGACGTGCGCCCCGAACTCGTCGGAGAGGGTCTGCGCCAGGCGCGAGGCGATCATCGAGTGGCCGCCCACCGCGAAGAAGTCGTCCGCGCCGGTGATCGAGTCGTCCTCCAGGAGTTCGCGGCACAGTTCGACGACCCGCCGCTCGACGGCCGGGGCGCGCCGCCGGCTCACCCGGGCGGGGTCGGGTCGCCGGTGCTCCGCCGTTCCGTCGTCTCGGCTCGGGCCCACGATCCGCCACAGCAGGCGACCGTCCTCGATCCGGCGTACACGCAGCGCGCCGCCGGGCACCGGGACGGGCACCGCGGTCCCGTCGACGTGCAGCGCGCCCTCCAGGCCGCACGGCGCGAGCGCCCCGGTGGGCTCCCGGACCTCGGCGAGGCCGGGTACGGCCGACACCTCGCCTCGGTCGCCGCCGGGCCGGGACGGATCCGGACTCAGGAGGACCGGTCCGGAGGGGGTGTGCAGGGTGTACCGGACGTCGCCGTCCGCCGAGCGCTCGGGCGGCGGGAAGTCGGCGACCGGGGGACCCAGTTCGAGAGTGTCCAGGGTCGCGTCGGGGTCGGCCGTCGCCGACTCCACGGCCGCCGCGAAGTGATCGACGAGCCGCTTCACGGTGGCCGCCGCGAAGATCGCGGTGTCGTACTCGACGGTGGCGACGACGTCGTCGCCATGCCATTCGAGATTGAACAACAGGTCGAATCGGCAACGCCCGCGCGGTACATGCACGACGCTCATGGTCAGGTCCGGGAAGGTGTCCGGGCGAAAGTGCAGCGGTGGCGCGTTGAAGACCACCTGGACGAGCGGCGAGTGGGCGGGATCCCGGCTGACCAGGCTCTCCCGCACGACCTGTCGGAACGGGATGAACTGCCGGTCGTACGCGGTGAGGGTGGCATCGCGAGCGGCGGTCAGCAGGTCGGCGAACGGCAGATCGCCCGGTGCCCGCATGCGCACCGGGATCATGCAGGACATCGGGCCCACCACGTCGGGATACTGCTCGGGCCTGCCGTCCCCGCAGATCCCGAGCACCATGTCCTCGGCGCGGGTGTGGCGGTGCAACACGGTCGTGAACGCCGCGAGCAGCGCGTGGAACGGAGTGACCCGATGGCCGGCGGCGAACCGGCGCAGCCGGGGCACCATGCCGGCCGGGAAGGGATGAATCGCCAGCGCGCCCCGGTTGCGCTTGGTGGCCGGCCTCGGGGCGTCCTCCGGCATGCGCAGCACATGCGGGGCGTCCGCCAGTTCGGCCACCCAGGCGGCCCGCTCGGCGTCCAGTTCACCGCTGTCCAGGAGTTCGCCGTGCCACCGGGTGAAGTCGCGGTAGTCGGCGGTCACCGGGGGCAGCTCCGCCCGCCGGCCGGCCAGGTGGGCGGTGTAGGCCACGGCGAGTTCGTCGAGCAGGTGCGCGGCGGCGCCGGCGTCCATGACCTCGTGGTGGAAGGCGAGCACGAGCAGGTGCTCGCGTGGGCCGAGCCGGGCCAGGCCGAAGCGCACCGGCGGGGTCACCGCCGAACTGTACGGCTCCTCCACAAGCGTCCGGGCCCAGTCCGGTGCGTCCTCGCGGCGACCGGTGAAGTCGAGCGGCGGATCAAGCCGCACCGACCATGGGGCCACCACGGATTGGCGCAGCCGGCCCTTGTCCACGGGCAGGATGGTGCGCAGCGCCGTGTGCCGTTCGACGAGCAGGTCGAATCCGGCTTCGAGGGCGGGTACCGACAGCGGCCCGACCAGTTCGAAGACCAGATGTTCGTTGTACACGGCCGCGTCCCGGTCCATCTCGTCGACCAGCCACATCTGTTCCTGTACCGGTGTCGCGGGCAGCGCTTCGGTCGGGGTGGCCGTCACGACCGGGTCACCTCCTTCGCCCTCGCCGGCTTGGCTGCGCCGGAGCGCGGGTGGGCCGTGATCGGCAGCCGGGTGAGTCCGTTGATGAAGTTCGAGCGCAGATGGATCGGCTCCCCGGCCAGTTCGAACCGGTCGAATCGGGTGACCAGTTCCTCCAGCAGCACGGTGAGCGCCACCCTGGCGGCGGGCCCGCCGACGCAGTAGTGCGGGCCGATGCCGAACGCGATGTGCGGGTTGGGCGTGCGGTCGATCAGGAACGAGAACGGGTCGGTGAACACCCGTTCGTCGCGGTTCGCGGAGGCGACCCAGGCCACCACGAGCTCCCCCGCGCCGATCTTGGTGCCGGCGATCTCGACCTCGGTGCGGGTGCGGCGCATCAGGTGGTTGGTCGGCGTGGACCAGCGCAGCGACTCCTGCACGGCCGCCGCCGCCCGCTCGGGGTTCTCCTGGACGCGGCGCCAGACCTCGGGGCGCTCCAGCAGCGCGAGCAGCATGTGCGTGGCGGTGTGTGGTGTCGTGGTGGTGGCGCCCATGACGAAGCTGTAGCAGTTGAGCAGGACCAGGCTGTCGTCCATCGGCGCGCCGTCGAGCTCCACCCGGGTCAGCCGCGAGACCAGGTCGTCCCGGGGTTCGCGGCGGCGGTCGGCGATCAACTCGCTGAACATGGCGAACAGGTCGTGGTGCGCCTCGCGCAGCGTCTCGGCGGTCTGTCCCTTGGCGAACTCCGGGTCGTCGGGGGCGACTCCCGCCATGGTCCAGCGGGGGATGTCGGCCCAGTACCGGCGAGGGATGCCCAGGATCTCGCCGACGGCGGCCATCGGCAGATCGAACATCGAGCGGGCGAAGTCGTGCTCGCCGCCCACCGTCAGCGGCTCGATGATCCGCAACACGTGCGCGCGGATATTCTCCGTGCGCCGGGCGAGGATGTTCGTCGTCATGGTGTGGAACGCGGGTGTGCGCACCGCCGTGTGGCGCGGACGGTCCATCAGGTTGATGGTCCGTCCCCCGGCGCTGTCCCCGCCGGTGACGTCGAGGATCGTGCCGTGCTCGGAGCTGTACCGGCGGGCGTCCTTGAGGACGCGCACGACGTCGTCGTAGCGCGTGACGGACCAGAAGCGGGCGCCGTCGGGGGTGTACTGGGCCCATACGGGCGCCACCTCGCGCAGCGTCGCCAGGGCGACGTGTTGCGGATGGGTCTGGAATCGGCGTGGATCGAAGAGATCGATCGAGTCGAGCGGCACTCGCTCGTCGGTCCCGGGGCCGGTCATGAGCATCGCGGAGTTCTCCCGTCCTGCGTCCAGGCGCACTCGGTGCGGCGCACGCACAGTCCGGAACGTATATCGGCTCGCGAACCTCGGCAATGATTCTTTCCCGACCACGAAAGGAATCACCGGGACACGTCCGCGAACTTCTTTCCGAAGTCTTTCGATAAACCGTCGACGCCTTTTCGTCCGACCCTTCGGCGACTACCGTGTCCGGCGTGAATACACCTGTGCAGACCGGGAAATGGTTGCTCCGAAAGCCGCCGGAAGACAGCGAATCACTGCTGTTCTGCTTCCCGTACGCGGGGGTGGGTGCCTCCTCGTACCGGCAGTGGCCGCAGACGCTGCCCGACGGCATCGCCGTGTGCGCGCTCCAGCCGCCCGGCCGGGAGAATCGCTTTCGCGAGAGCGCGCCGGCCGACCACGCGGGCTTCGCTGCGGACCTCGTCGCGCAGCTCGCGCCGCTGCTCGACCGGCCGTTCGCCTTCATCGGGCACTGCGGCGCGGTGCCGTTCGCGCTGGAGACGATCCTGACCCTGGAGGATCGGGGGCTGCCACTGCCCGAGCGGCTGTTCGCGTCCAGTTGGGGCGCACCGCATCTGGGGCTGTACGGCGCGCTGAACTTCGTCGACCCGGACACCGCCGACCTGGCGGCGGAGGTACGGCAGCGGTATCGGCAGACCGGCCAGGGCGAACCGCCGGACGAGATGGCCGAACTGGGCGCCCGGGTCCTGCGCGAGGACCTGGTGCTGCAACGGCCCTACCGCTACGACGTCGCCCGCAGGCTGCCCTGCCCGGTGACGGTGATCTCGTGGTCCGAGGACGACGTGGTGCCGCCGGAGACGGTGGCGCCGGGCTGGGCGGAGTGCGCGGACGTGCGCGTGGTGGCGTTGGCGGGCAGGCACCTGGATTTCCTGCGCTGCCCCAAGGCTCTCGTGGAGGTCGTGACGGAGGATCTCGCCCGCGCCGGGGGAACCGACTGACCATCCGGATCCGACCCGGACGAGGGGCGGCGCCCGACCGGAGGCATCGGTCGGGCACCGCCCCTCGTCTCGTCGTGGCGATCATGTCGCCGGCCCGGCCCGGCCGGGCCGAGGCATCCGGGTCCCGTCGCCTGCCCGGCCGAGCCGGGCCGAGCCATCCGGTCCCGGCGCCGGCCGTCCCGAGTCGAGGTGCCCGGGAGTTGCTCAGGCCGACCGGGCCAGCTCGCGGGCCAGTTCGGCCGGTGTCGGATTGAGCATCAGCGCGCGGACCTTGAGCGCCACGCCCAACCGCTCGGCGATCAGCCGCACCGCTCGCCCGGCGCTCAGCGATTCGCCGCCGAGCAGGAAGAAGTCGTCGTGCACGCTCAGGTGTTCCCGATCCAGGACCTCCTCCCACACCCGCACCAGGGCCTCCTCCACCGCCGTGCGCTGCTCACCGGCGCCGGGGTGCGCGCCGGTCACGGGCGTCCAGTCGGGCATCGGCAGGGCGTTGCGGTCGATCTTGTCGCCGGAATTGAGCGGCAGCGCGTCCAGCCGCAGAAAGAGCTGCGGCACCATGTGGTCCGGCAGCACCCGGGCGAGTTCGCGGCGCAGGGTGTGGGTGTCCAGGCCATCCGACGCCACCAGATAGGCGACGAGGCGCCGGACGCCCCGGGGGTCCTCCGGTGCCGCGACCGCCGCCGCGCGCACGCCCTCGGCGGCCAGCAGCGCCTGTTCGACCTCGCCCACCTCGACCCGCATGCCGGCGATCTTGAGCTGGTGGTCCGCCCGGCCCCGGTGTTCGAGGACTCCGTCCGCGCGGAAGCGGACCAGGTCGCCGGTGAGGTAGAGCCGACCACCCGGCGCGGCGCCGAACGGGTCCGGCACGAAGCGCTCGGCCGTCTGCCGGCCGGTCAGGTATCCGCGCGCCTGTTCGGGCCCGGAGACCGCCAGTTCGCCGACCACGCCGGGCGGGGCGAGCCGCAGCTCGCGATCCAGGACGTACAGCCGGGCGCCGGGCCATGGGCGCCCGATCGGCGGCGGCAGGGTGCGGTCGCGCGCGGTCGCGGTATGCGAGGTGATCGGCCGCTCCCGGGGGATCAGCGGCGAGGTGACGATGTTGACCTCGTTGGCGCCGTACCAGTTGCCCACCTCGAACGGCAGCTCCGCAGGGGCCCAGCGGCGCACCCGGTCGCTCCCGGTGAGCAGGGTGCGCAGGGGGGTGCGGGCGGGCCAGGCGATCCCGAGCAGCGCCTCCGCGAGCGGGGCCACCACGAACACCTGGGTGATCCCCCGGGAGAGCAGCCAGTCGCGCAGGTGCTCCGGTGTGCACAGGTCCCGGTCGGCGGCGATGTGCAGCGGCGCGCCGGCGACCAGGTGGGCCCACACCACGACGGTCACCGACACGTTGGTCTGTGGCGGGAAGGTCCAGCCGCCGCGCTCCCCCGCCGTCACCCCGTGGGCCCGGATCTGCGCCAGGGCCGCGTGCGCCACACCGCGGTGGGTGACGACGACCAGTTTGGGGGTGCCGGTGGACCCGGAGGTCTGCACCAGGAACGCCGGATCCTCCGATGCCGGCTCCGGCAGCGGCCGTTCGGGCGCGGCCGGGCCGGCGACGCGGCCGGTCGGCGCGAGCACCAGCACGTCCTTCGCCTCCGGAGGCAGGGTGCGTTCGAACCGGCTCGTGGTCACCACGAGCCGCGCCCCGGCCTGCTCGACGAAGCGGCCCAGGTATGCGTCGGGCGCCTTGGGATCGAGCATCAGCGCGGCGGCGCCCGCGCGGTGCACGGCGAGCATCGCCACGACCAGTTCGGGGCAGCGGGGCATGCACAGGCCGACCACCGCGCCCGTCGTGGTCCCGCTCGCCAGGAGGCGGTGGGCCAGGGCGTTCGCGCGCACGTCGAGTTCGCCGTACGTCAGCGTCTCGTCTCGGTACGCGAGGGCCACCGCGTCGGGCGTGGCCGCCGCCCGGTCGGCGAGCAGCCGTCCGAGCGGGCGCGGCACGTCGGGGATGTCCGGCGTGGCCCCCCAGGTCCGCAGCAGCGCGTGGTCGTCCGGGCCGAGCAGGTCCAAGTCCGCAACGGGCGTGTGGGGGCGGCGGGAGATGGCGTCGAGCATGCGCAGCACGTGCCGGCCGAATCGTTCGGCGGTGTCGGCGTCGATCAGGTCGGCGTCGTGGGTGATCTCCAGGTGTGCGGCGTCGCGATCCGCGTCCCGATCGAGGGTGAGCGTGAGTTCGGCGACGCCCGCCCCGGCGGGCCCGGGTCCGCCGACATCGGCGTCGCCCGCCCGCTCGGGCCCGAATCGGCCGAAGCCCGCGGCCGGCCCCCGGGACGGTCCGGTACGACCGGCCTGCGCCCGTCGTACCCGAAAGCCCGCGGAGTGGCGCGCGAGTCGGTCTGCTCCGATGACGTCGCCGGCCTCCCGCAGCCGCCGGTCCGCCTCGGCGACCAGTCGGGCGCCGGTGTCGCGCGGAGCACAGGTCAGCCGGATCCGACGGGCGGCGGGACGGGTGATCCGGCCGGTGCCGGCGCGCTCCGGATCGGGCGCGGCGTCCGGCGTCCCGGCATCGTCCGGCTGCACCGCCGCGTCCACGGCGATCACGAGGGAACGCGAGCCGGTGTACCGCTGGAGGACGGCGACATAGGCGGCGAGCACGGCGGCCGGCGTCGGTCGCCGGCCCGGCCCGGCGTCGGGGACGGCGACCATGTGCGTGCGGGTGCGCAGCACGGGGCCGTTGCCCCGGGCCGCCTCCATGGGCAGGTCGAGCAAGGCCGTCGGAGCGTCGTCCCCGATCCGGTCCTCGTGGGGCGGCGGGTCGGCGGGGCTCTCCCCCATCAGTCCACGGCCAGGCGCTCGCGGACACTGCGCGGTCGCATGTCGGTCCACACGCGTTCGATGTGGTCGAGGCACTCCTGCCTGCTGCCGCCGGTGCCCTCCGCACGCCACCCGTCCGGCAACGCACGATCGGCGAACCAGATGGAATATTGCTCCTCGTCGTTCACCACGACGTTGTAGACGCGGTCGTCCGCCTGCTCCTCCATCGAAGTCTCCTTTGTTGTCCGGTAGGTTCCGCCGGTGGTCCTCGTCGGGTCCGGCGTATCGATCCGGAGCCCATTCCACCGCGCCCAGAATTACCCATCGGGTCCGGATCCCGGAAGGGTGCGGGAAATACTCCGGAAAGGGCCGACGGGTTCCTGAAAGATAATCGGCAACGGGTCGGATTCCGGCGCACGATGCCGGTTCGGGGCGACGCGCGCCCTCGTCCGGCGACGCGTGCCCTCGTGTCCGTCGTGCCATGACGCGCGCGACGGTGTCGATCGCCCCGAGCAACCCGAGGAGGCTTCCGGTGAGCAATTCCGCGCCCGTGGATCTGCGCTCGGACACGGTGACCCTGCCGACCGCGCGGATGCGCGAGGCCATGGCCACGGCCCGGGTCGGCGACGACTTCTACGGCGAGGATCCCACCGTACGCGCCCTGGAGGAGCGGGCCGCGCGGCTGATCGGCACCGAGGACGCGCTGTTCGTGGTGGGCGGCACGATGGCCAATCTGGCCGCAGTGATGGCGCTGGTCCCGCCCGGCCACGAGGTGCTCGCGGAGGCGGACTCCGACCTGGTCCGCTGGGAGTCGCACTCCACCTGCGGCCTCGCCGGCGTCCAGCTCACCCCGATCCGGGGGCACCGGGGCATGTTCGGCACCGAGCACATCGCCGAGTTGCTCGCCCGCGACGACTGGCGGGCCCCGCGTACCGGCATGGTCGCGGTGGAGAACACGCACAGTGCGAGCGGTGGTTCGGTATGGAACCTGGATCGCCTGCGCGAGGTCTCGGCGGCCTGCCGCGCGGCCGGTGTCCCGGTGCATTGCGACGGCGCCCGGCTGTTCAACGCGTGCCTGGCGGGCGGATACGCGCCCACCGCCGTCGGAGCACTGTGCGACACCCTGACGTTCTCTCTGTACAAGGGCCTGGGCGCGCCGATGGGTTCGTTGTTGTGCTGTACGGCCGAGGTGCGGGTGCGTGCGGCCGACATCCGGCGTCGCCTCGGCGCGACGCTGCGGCAGATCGGCATCGTGGCCGCAGCCGGCTCGATCGCGCTGGACGGAATCGACGAACTCGCCGCCGATCACCGGCGCGCCGCCGAACTCGCCTGCGGATTACGGGAGGTGCTACCCGAGTGGGCGGCGCCGGATCCGCCGCGCACCAACATCGTGACGATGCCGATCGGCGACTCGGCGGCCCCCTTCGTGGCGGCACTGGCCGAACACGGCGTCCTGGTCACGGAGGTGGTCCCGGGCGTGGTCAGGTTCGTCACCCACCGGGACGTGTCGGACGCGGGTGTGCGGCGAGCCGTGGCCTCCGCCGCCCGGGCCGCGGGCACACTGGTCGGATCGGCGGTGCCCGCATGAGCGCCGCCGAACCGGCCCCACCCCGGATCCCGGTCGTCCCCGTCGCGAAGCGTCCCGCGCCGCTGTCGACCGCGCAGGCCCGGCTGTGGTTCGTGCACACCAGCAGGCCGCCGACGGCCGAGTACAACCTCCAAGTCGCGCTGTTGCTGCGCGAAAAGCCCGATGTCGACGCGCTCGTCGGCGCGATCCACCGCCTCGTGCGCCGGCACGAGCCGCTGCGCACCGTGGTCGAACCGCGTCCGAGCGGGCCGCCGGTACAGCGGGTGCTGGACGAGGGTCCGCCCACCGTGGACCATCGACCGGCCGGGCCCGGCGCCGACGCGATGGAGCGCGCCGTCGCGACGGCGACCGAAGAGCTCCGACACGTCTTCGAGCTGGAACACGAACCCCCGCTGCGGGTGCGACTGGCCGGCCTCGACGACGCGGACGGCGCCGTCGTACTGGTCCTGACCCTGCATCACCTCGCCTTCGACGGCTGGTCCACCGCGATCCTGCTGCGCGAACTCGCCGAGGACCTGCGTCGGGGCGGCGGCCCGGAGCTGCCCGCGCCCGAGGTCTCCTACAGCGACTACGCCTGGTGGGAGCGGGACACGCTGGAACGCGAGCGCGAGTCGCTGCTGCGACACTGGCGCACCGCACTGTCGGGCGTACAGGAATTGGAACTGCCCACCGACCGGCCCGGACACGGGGTGGGCGGGGCGATGGGTACCGTGCAGCACGAGGTGTCCCCCGCGACCGTGCAGCGCCTGCGCGCGGTGGCCGCGCGGGCCGGGGCGAGCGCGTTCGCGGTCGCGCTGGCAGCGTGGTTCGCGGTGCTGGGCCGCTACAGCGGTCAGCGGGACTTCGTGGTGGGCACACCCGTCAGCGGGCGCACGGATCTGGCCCTGGAACCGCTGATCGGCTGCTTCGTCAACACGCTGTGCCTGCGTTCGGCGCTGCGCCCGGACGAACCCTTCGTCGAGCTGGTGCGCCGTACCCATCTGACGCTGGCCGACGCGCTGGCCCATCAGGCTTTGCCCTTCGAGGAGTTGGTCCGCGCCCTGGGCCCGGATCGGCGCAACGATCGCAATCCGCTCTTCCGGGCCTTCTGCTCTGCGGTGGACGCCCCACCCTCACTCGAACTCGACGGCTTGGAATGCGAGTTCGTGGCGCCTGAATACGAGCTGAGTCGGTTCGACCTGAACGCCACGTTCCTGCTCGGCGGGCCCCGGCCGATGCTGCGCCTCGACTACAGCAGGACCCTGTTCGACGACGCCACCGGCGCGGATCTGGCCGCCCGGCTGGGCGTGTTCCTCGACTGGGCGGTGAGCCGACCCGATCGCGCCGTGCGCGACGTGGCGTGGATGACGCCGGGTGAGCGGCGGCGGATCCTCGACACCCTGAAGGGGGAAGACCTCGAATGACCGGCCCGGGAAGGTTGTCGCCGCAGGCCCGCCGCCGGGCTCTGCGGTCCGTGCTGCGCCGGATCGACCACCAGGCGCGCGGGCGGGAGTTCACCGAGCCCCGCCCCGAGGGTGCCGAGGTGCCGCTCACGCTGGATCAGGAGTGGCTGTACACGGCCGCGTCGGCCGTTCCGGACCTGGCCCGGATGACGGTCGCGGCTCGCCTGGAGACCGGGCACCGGCTCGACCACGAACGACTGCGCGCCGCGGTCGAATCCGTCGCGGCGGCCACGCCCGCGCTGGGCCTGCTGGTCGGCGAACGCGGGGGCACCCTCGTGCAGACGCCGGGTCTCGGTGCCCGGGTGTGCTGGCACGACTCGCCGGACGAGCCCGCGTGGAGCCGACCGTTCGACCCTCGACGCGGTCCGCTGTGCCGAGCGGCGGTCACCGCGTGCGACGAGGGCAGCGCGCTGTCGCTCGCGGTGGCCCGGCATTGCATCGACCGGACCTCCGTGGGGCTGCTCCTGGCCGCCGTCGCGCGTGCCTACCAGGACGGCACGGTGCCGGTGACCGGCGGGTTCGATGTCGCGGACCACGCGTACTGGCATCGCCGTCGGTTCACCCCGAAGCACCTGGCCGACCTGCTCCCCACCGTCGCCGGCCGGCTGGGACCGGCGCAGCCCTCGCTGTTGCCCTACGACCGGCCGCCCGTCGCCGGGCCGCCGTCCGCGGGCGGTGCCGCGCTGCGCCGGCCGGCACCCGTGCCCGTCGACCCGCCGGTCGCACTGGTGGCCGCGGTGGGGGCGGCCCTGCGCAGGTTCGGCGCGTCGTCGCCGCTGCGGCTGGGCCTGGACGATCCCGGCCGGCACACGCCGCAGACCGCCGACCTGGTGGGGCGGCTCGGCACGGCCGGCGTGCTGGCGTTGCCGATCGACGGCGGCGTGGACGCGGCCTCGCTGACCCCTCGCGCCCGGGAGGCGGTCGCGGCGTCCGTACGAGAGCCGTTGCCGATCGCCGCGCTCGCCGACGCGTCGCCACCCACATGGGGGGCGGAACCGCTGCTCCCGGTGGGCCTGGACGCCGTGTCCCTACCGGTACCGCAGTTGGGCGGCGGCCCCGCCCGGATCCGGCTGATGCCCTCGCCCGTGCCGATGTACGACCTCGAACTGGTGCTGGCCGGCGATGCGAGCGGGTCGGCCGAACTGCTCGCCGAATACGACCCCGACCTCTTCGACCGCTCCACGGTCGACGCCCTCACCGCACTCGTCGCACACTTTCTGACCCCGGCGGCGAGCGCCACGTGGGAACCGGCACCGGGCGCCGTGGCGGAGCCGGCCGCAGGCGCCGCGGCCGAGCCGGCGTCGGAAGCCGTGGCGGATCCGGCCACAGGAGCCGTCGCGCACCCGGCGCCGGGCACTGTCGCAGATCCCGCGACTGGTACCGCGTCCCCGCCGCGCGCGGACGTGGTCCCCGCGACCGCGACCGCCCGGGAGGGCACCTTCGGCGGTGTCGACGTCCTCGCGGGCTGGGCCGACCGATCCCCGGACGACGTGGTGATCAGCGCGCCGGGCGGCGCGATGACGGGCGCGCGGGTCGTGGCGGCCGTGCGCGGGTTCCGAGAGGCGTTGGCCGAGGCCGGCGTACGGGTCGGTGACACCGTCGTCCTGCACGCCGACGACTCCGCCGCCGGCGCCGTCGCGTTGCCCGCCGCGCTCGGCTTCGGAGCGGACGTTCTGGTGCGCCGCGCCGAGGACCCGCCGACCTGGTCGGACCGGGTGGCGGACGCGGCGCACGCCCGGTTCGAGTTGTTCCCCGACGGCATCGTCACCGAGATCGCGCCCGCCCGTCGTGAACCACGCACGGCCTTTGCCCGCCTGCCCGAAGGCACGCCGGGCGCACTCCTGGTCGGCCTGCGGGCGTACCCGTCGCCACGCGTGTTGCGGATCCCGATGGCCGCACTGCTGCGCGCGGCGGTGCGGCACGCCGACGACTCGGGGCTGTCCGCCTCGGACGTGTTCGCGCCCGACTTCGAGTGGGCCGGCGAGGACGCGGCGATCTGCGTGCTCGCCGCCGCCGGTTCCGGCGCCACGCTGTTGCTGCCCACTCCTGGGACGGCCGACGCGCGCTTCGACGCGCTGGCCGAGGCCGGCGCCACGGTGGCGGAACTGCCCCGCACGTTCGCCGAGTCCGTCCCGGTGCACCTGTTGGACCTGCACGCCTCGTATCGGCGGCTCACCGAACCCGCGTCACCGGGCGAGCAGGACGACGCCGCACCGCGGCGCCGCTGGTGGTCCGCGGCGGCCCCGGACGCCGTGCTGACCGGCCCGGACCCGCACGGCTCGACCTGCCCGGCGCCGTACCACGTGCTCAACGACGACCTGATGGCCGTGCCCGTCGGCGGCACCGGGACGCTGTGGGCGCGGGTGGACCCCGGCGCGCGCTACCTCGATGAACCAGCCGCCTGTGCCGCCGATTTCCGTCCCGACCCGGCCGGCGACGGCGGTCGGATGGTGAACACCCGCGCGCTGGTCAGGGTCGGCGCCGGCGGCACGCTGCGCCTGGTCCGCCTGCCCGAGGACCGGGTGTGCGCGCATGGTCGCTCGATCCTGGTCGAGGACCTCGCGGCAGCGCTCGCGCAACGCGGTGGCCGGCCGGCCTCGGCGGGTGTGCAGCCGCTCGACTGGGGTTGGGCCGAGCATCCGTACGCGGCGATCCGGGCCGGCCTGCCGGATCCGTCCCCGGAGGACCTGGTCGACCTGCTGCGCCACGTGCTGCCGGCCGCGGCCGTACCCGAATGTGTACTCGTGGTCGAGGGCGACGGCGCGACGGCGGTGCGCACCGGCACCGATCTCGACCACGCCGCACGATCCGCCGCCGAACGCGGCGCCCGGTTCGATTCCCGCCCGTACACGCCGCCCGCGACCGACACCGAGCGCGCCCTGGCTGCGGACGTCCTCGTCCCGATCCTGGGTGTGCCCCGGGTGGGCCGCGACGACAACTTCTTCGGACTCGGCGGCACCTCCCTCCAGTTGATCCAGGTCCTGGCCCGGGTACACGCGACCCACGGAGTGGATGTCGCGCCGGCCGACGTGTTCGCGGCGCCCACGTTGCGCCGGCTCGCCGAGTCGATCGAGCGCGTGCGTGCCGTCGTGCCCCGGGAGCTGGACACCATCGACGCGCTGCTCACCACCGTGGAGGACGCCCCCGACGACGCCCCGGGGCCCGCACCGCAGCACCCGCCCGGGCCCGCACCGGACGGCATGACGAAGACGGATCCGATCGACCCGAATCGACTCTCGTGAGGTCACCGTGGCAGTGGTTACATCCGCAGACGGCCGCTCCGTTCCCGACCGCGTGCCCCTCTCCCCCGCCCGGCAGGACGTGCTCGTCGCGGCAGCCCTGGACGACTCGGCGCGCGGACCCGACCGCCGGGCGCACCTGACCCTGGCCGACGCGTCGGCGGCCGACGTGCATCGGGCCTGGCTCGAACTCATGGCCCTGCGGCCGGAGTTGGCCATCGGTGTGGACTGGTCGCAGGCTCGACCCGCGCTGGTCCGCACGGGCGTCGCGCCGCCGTTCCTGCGGGCCGACGACCCCGCGGCGGACGACCGTGCCGACGGCGGGGAACCCCGGCACGGACTCCCATCGGGGCCGGCGGGCGCGCTCGGCCGACTCTCGTGGTCGGACGCGACCCGCGAGGCCGTACTGACCTACCATCCGCTGCTGGTCGACGAGTTGGGCGCGCACCTGCTCCTGAGCGACCTGGCCGCCCTGGTGCGCGGCGAACAGCCGGTGGATCGGCCGGACGACCTCGTGCTGCGTCCGGACCCTGTGGAGCAGGCCGAGGCGACCGAGTTCTGGCGGCGCTCGCTCGCCGACGTCGACGGCGTCACGCCGCTGTTTCCCGAACCCGCCGCCCGGTGCGGGCGCGAACCCGGCACCGTGCGGGTCGCGCTGTCCGCTCCCGCGACCGTCGCGGTCCGCGCATTGGCCGCGGCCGTGCACTCGTGCAAGCTGCGGGTGGTCGCCGCCGCATGGGCATCGGTGGTGGCCAGGTTCCGTGGCGAACCGCTCGCCGTGATCGGCCTGTCGGTCGACACCCGGCCCCCCGCCCTGCGCGCGTGCCTGAGCCCCTTCGAACGCACCCTGCCCACGCCGGTGCGGCTGGACGACACTCCCGCTGCGGCGTGGATCGCCGAGTTGTCGGAGTGGATGGAAAGGGCCCGCGCACACGGGCAGCTCCCGGGCGCGGTCTTGCACGAACTCTCCGGCGCGGAACGCGGCCCGGCGCTGTACGACTCGGTGGTCGACGCGCGCGACGACGCCTCCGTGCCGGCGCCGGAGCCGGCCGGGCCGGCGCTCGTCGTCGGCGTCGAGGACGACGGTGCGACGCTGACCCTGGTGGCCCGGTACGCCCCGGAGGTCGCCGACGCCGAGCGGGTGGAGCGGCTGCTGCGCTGCACCGCGGCCGTGCTCACCGGGGCCGCCACCGCACCCGACACCCCGATGAGCCGGCTCCCCCTGGTCGACGCGACCGAGTGGGCGGCGCTGAACGCACACAACGACACGGCGGTGGACCATCCGCGCGACAAGTGCCTGCACCGGCACGTCGAGGATCAGGTGGACCGCACACCGGACCGCCCCGCCCTGGTCCACGAGGGCGAGTCGATGAGCTACGCCGAGTTGGACCGCGCCGCGAACCGCCTGGCACACCACCTGATCGAGCTCGGCGTTCGGCCCGACACCATCGTGGGACTGTGCGCGGAGCCCGGGTTCGAGCTCAACGTGGCCATCCTGGCGATCCTCAAGGCGGGCGGCGCCTACGCCCCGCTGGACCCCTCGTTCCCGCCGGACCGGCTGACCTATCTGGCCGAGGACCTGGACTGTCCGGTGCTGCTCGTGCAGAGGCACCTGGTCGCATTGTTGCCCCGGGCACGCAACCCGGTCGTCCTGGACGAGCCGCAGGCGTGGGCCCATCACCCGAGCGATCGACCGCGCACCGGGGTGGCTCCGGACAACCTCGCCTACGTGATGTACACCTCGGGCTCCACCGGTCGCCCCAAGGGCGTCCTGGTCCAGCACGGCGGCGCCGTCAACTTCGTGTGGTGGATCAGTCGACTGTACGAACTCGGGCCGGACGAAGCCGCGTTGCAGTGGACCGCGTACAGCTTCGACGCCGCCGTATGGGAACTGTTCCGGCCGCTGTTCGTCGGTGCGCGAGCCGTGCTCGCACCACCGAGACTTCACCTGGACCTGAACCGCTTCACCGAGCTGATCCGCACCGAGCGTGTCGCCACCCTGCACTTCGTTCCGGCGATGCTCCAGACGTTCCTCACCGCCGAGGACGCCGCCGCGTGCACATCCCTGCGTTTCGTCTTCGTCAGCGGCGAGCCGATCCCGCCCACGCTCGCCGAGCGATTCCACGCGACGCTGGACGCGGACCTGATCAACCTGTACGGCGTCACCGAGGTCTCCATCGACTCCACCTTCCACGTGGTTCCCCGGGAGAGCGGGCTGCCGTTCGTGCGGTCGGGGCGGCCGATGAACAACGAGACGACCCACGTCCTGGACCGGCACCTGGAGCCGGTGCCGTTCGGCGCGCGCGGGGAGGTGTACATCGGCGGCGAGAGTGTCACGCGTGGCTATCACGGGCGTCCGGGCCTGACCGCCGACCGGTTCGTACCCGACCCGTTCGCGGGCGGCGGGGCCAGGCTGTACCGCACGGGAGACGTGGCGACCCTGTTGCCGGACGGCAATCTGCATTTCCTGGGCCGCAGCGACCACCAGGTGAAGGTGCGCGGCATCCGAATCGAACCGCACGAGGTGGAGGCGGAGATCGCCGAACACCCCGGGGTCCGCGAGTGCCTGGTCGTCCCGTGGGGCGACGACAGCGAACGCAGCCTCGCCGGCTACATCGTGCCGCGTGCGGACGACTTGGACGTGGCCGAGCTGCGCGCCTTCCTCGCCGCGCGGATGCCCGGCTACATGGTGCCGACCTCGATCTCGCTGCTCTCCGCGTTCCCGCTCGGGCACACCGGCAAGATCGACCGCAAGGCGTTGCCCGCGCCGCAGCGCAGCATCGACGAGCGGTTGACCGCCGGCGTGGCGCCGCGCACCGACACCGAGCGGGAGGTCGCGCGGATCTGGCAGGAGGTGTTACGCGTGCCGAGCGTCGGCGTGCTCGACGACTTCTTCGCCGTGGGCGGCAACTCGCTGCTCGCGACCAGGGTGATCGCCGCCGTCCGCAGCCGGTTCGGGGTGCGCCTGCCGCTGCGCACGTGGCTGGAGTCCAGCGCCGTCGCGGACCTGGCCGCCGCCATCGACCGATATCGCGAGGGTGCGGAGAGCGTGGCCGCGCTGGTCGCCGAGGTCGCGGGCCTGGCGGAGGACGATGTACGAGAGGCGGGCCCGTGAGCACGGACAGCGGCGCGGACCTACGGGCGCGCATGGCGGCGCTTTCGCCGGCCAAGCGCGAACTGCTGACCGCGCGCCTGGCCGAACAGGGGCTCCTGCATCACCTGGACGGCGGCCCCGAGCGGGTCGAGGGAGAGCCGGACGAGGTCACCGTGAAGCAGGAGTCGTTGTGGCGGGCCCATCGGGACGGCGACGACGGCGACTTCCATCACGTCGGCCTGGTGTGCGCTTTTCCGCCGGAACGCGCGCCCGAGGACGTGGCGCGGGCCGTGCGTCGGGCGATCGAGTCGTACGAGGCGCTGCGCGGCTCCTACGTCGCGGCCGGGCCGGACGGCGCGCGGGTGCGCGTGCACGAGGCCGACGAGGTGCCGGTGGAGCGGGTCGTCGCGGCCTCGCCGGATCCGGTGCACGCCTTCCGGGCGGCGGGGCGACTGGCCTTGCGGGACGGGCGGTCGCCGTTTCGGCTGGATCGGCCGCCGGTGCGGATACGGGTGCTGGACGCGCGGCCGGCGGCGGTGCTGCTGACGGTGGTGGCGCACGACATCGCGTGTGATCGGTACGGGCTGCGCACGGTTTTGCTGCCGGCGCTGTGCGGGGTACCGGTGGCCGGCCGGTTGCGTCCGCGCGAGGTGGCGCACTGGCAACGGCGCAGTCTGGTCTCGGGGGTGGTCCGGCAGCAAGTCGAGCGCACCACCGCCCGCTTGATGGGGTCGGCGCCGCTCGGCCTGCCCGATTCGGGGGACCGGACGGGAGCGCGGATACCGGTGCGGATCGACGGTGCCACGGGCCGCGGACTCGACCGCCTGGCGCGGTCTACCGGATCGAGCCTGTTCGCCGTGCTGTTGGCGGCCTGGGGATCGGTGGTGGCCGAGTGTCACAACCGCGCGGAGATCCTGGTGGGGTGTTGCACCTCGGGTCGCCATCGACCGGAACTGGGCGGTGTGCTTGCCGACTTGGCCAATACGGTCGTCGTCCGGGTCCAGGCGCGACCGGCGGCGCGGTGCGCGGAGTCGATCCACCGGACCCGGGACGAGCTGACGGCGGCGTTGGGCGACGGTGACGCGCCCTTCGAGCGCGTCCTGGCCGCCCTCACCGGTGACGACGCGGTCCTGGACCAGGACATCCGGGTACGGCTGACCCTGGACGAGGAGGACGGGACGGCGTCCCTGCCCGGTTGCCTCGGCGTCGAGGACGTGGACTTCGGATACGCGAAGACGTCCTTGAGCCTGGAATTGGGTATCCGGCCCGATCGCGGGCTGGCAGGTGCGGTGGCCCATCGACCGGCGGACGTGTCCCGCGAGGCCGCCGCGGAGTTGACCGGGATGCTGCACGCCCGACTGGCGAGGCTGTCCCGGCTCACAGGTTGAGCGGCCGAGCGGGTACACGTCCTGATGCGCGATGCGCGGGTGGGTCGTCAGTGCCCGTCGGCGCTCGCCCAGACGAGGTCGCCTTCCCTCGGGTCGTGGATGTCGAGCAGATATCCACGACCCCAGGCCGTGCGGATGGACAGGTGCAGGGAGCCGATGCGTCGGCGCAGCCGCAGTATGCGCAGATCCAAGGCGTTGCGCCGCTGGGCACAGTCGCCCGGCCACACTCGACGGACCAGGCTTTCCCGGGACACGACCTCCTGGAACGACTCCACCAGGACGCGCATCAGATCCGCCTCCGCCGGAGACAGCGACAGTCTGCGTCCGCCGAAGCGCAGCACGCCCTCACGGTCGATGCACGGTAGTGCGCCCGCCTGGGCCCTGGCCGCGAGGGCGGCCCGACGGGCCCCGAAGTCCTCCCGACTGATCGGTGGCCTGACCCAGTCCTCCAGGACGTTCAGCCCCGTGGGCACCGAGACCCCGTGGCCCTCCAGGACCAGCAGGCAGGGCAATCCCCGCGACCTGCATACCGCGCGCTTTTCCGCCTCGGACGGCCACCGTAAAACCTTGACTTCCACATGATCACCATTTCGGAATGCTCATGGAAATTTCGGGCTCACGAGCGATGAAGTCGGCTCCGCACGTCATTCACCCACGGCTTTCGGCGAACCTTCGAGTATCGACGCGACCGAACTCGGGCACGTTCGCATATCGGGCCGGGATTCGTAATCAACGAATACGTCCGCCTGCCGTGCGCCGCACCTCACCACGCAAACCTGGTATTTGTATATGTATCCGATGTCGTTCCGTGCCCGTGCCCGTGCCCGACGCTGCGCGGCATTCCCCGGGCGGCGGCCCCGTCCCCGTGACAGCGCGGGCAATACTCGCCCATCGCAGGGTTTCGCACGACCGACTCGCCAACCGCCCCGCCCGATTCGATGCCGAGACCAACCGTTTCCTCGGCTTCGAGACACGAACGTGAACCGGGACCCACCGCCGCGCCGATCATGTCGTACCGCCGACGCCGCGTTACCCGCCGACTGTGAAACCATCTGTCCCGCCGCCATGATGCTAAACACAATTCGCTCGACGCAACCCGCACCGAGCGCTCGTGCCGGCATTCCCCGGCGGAATTACCCGGGCGGTGACACCGTGTCCACACGCGACCCACTCGGCGAAATCCCGCGACCGACGAACGAGTTGCGGGAACGGGCCGATCGGGTCGCATACGAAGGTCCGGTTCTTCGACGGGCACGTCCCGGACGTCGGTCACCGGCCGGATGCCGGGCCCGGGCTCGGTCGTTCCGGAGCGGGCCCGCGTCGCGTCGACGCGGGCCCGCGTGCCACTGCGCTCGGCCGCGACGGTGAGCGAATCGACCTGACGGCCGATGCTCGCGCACCGCAACCTGGCGAGCTCAGCGCCAAGGCCGGGAGTTGGGTTCGCCGACCTCACCGGGTGTGGTGAGGTCGGCGAGGGTGGGTTACGGGGTTACGGGGTTGCCGGCTTGCCCTGGCCGTAGAGCCAGGTGGCGAAGAGGGCGTCGAGGTTTTTGCCGGAGATTCGCTTGCTGAGGGCGATGAACTGGGCGGAGTCGCCGTGGCCGTAGCGGTGGTCGGTGGCCCAGGTCTTGAGGATGGTGAAGAAGGCTCGGTCGCCGACGGTCTGGCGGAGCTTCTCCAGGACCATGGCACCGCGCTCGTAGGGCGGCTTGGCGAAGAGGTGCCCACCGTCGCCTGGGTCGCCGGCCGGGAAGGACCACAGCGAGTCGGTGGCCGGCAGCGCGTAGTCGGCGGCGAACTGCTGGGCGGTGCTGAGCCCGCCGTGTTCGGCGGCCCAGAGCCACTCGGCGTACGTGGCGAAGCCCTCGTTCAGCCAGATGTCCTGCCACTTGGTCGGCGTGACCGAGTCGCCGAACCACTGGTGCGCCGTCTCGTGGACGAGCGTTCCGATGTCCGGGGCCCGGTCGTAGATCGGCCTGGTCTGCGTCTCCAGTGCGTAGCCGACGTCGGGCGCGTCCTCGACGATGGAGCCGGCCGCCTCGAACGGATAGCGGCCGAACAACCCGCTCTCCCATTCGATCACGGCGGGCAGTTGGTCCAGAACCGGCTTGGCCTCCGCGGCCTGGCTCGGTGCCACGGCGTTGTAGACCGGCAGGCCGCTCCTGGTCACGTACTGCTCGACCTGGAACTTGCCGATGCTCGCGGTGGCCAGATAAGCGGCCATCGGCTTGGACTCGGACCACGAGAAGGTGGTCCTGCCGGCCTGGCTGCGCTGGTCGCGAAGTCGGCCGTTGGACACCGCGGTCCAGCCGTCGGGAACAGTCACTTTGACGTCGTACGTGGACTTGTCGCTCGGGTGGCTGTTGCTCGGGAACCAGGTCATCGCACCCTGCGGTTCGTTGGCCACGAAGACCGAGCCGTCCGGCTGGATGATCCACCCGTCGGGAGAACCGTCGGGGTCGGTCACGTACTCCGGTACACCCGAGTAGGTGACCACGACATGGAACCTGCTGCCCTTGTCCAGCGCATGCGCCGGAGTGACCGTGAGCTCGGCGCCGTCGCGAGTGAACGCGGCCCGCCTGCCGTCGATCCGCACGCTGTCCACGGTCAGTCCGGACAGGTCGAGATTGAACGAGCTGAGCTTGTGCGTGGTCGTGACGGCGAGGTCGGCAGAGCCTTCGAGCCGTCTGGTCGTCGGGGTGTAGTCGAGGTCGAGACCGTAGTGGGCAACGTGGTACCCGCCGTTGCCGGACAGCGGGAAGTACGGGTCGCCCGCGCCCGGGGCACCGGGCGTCGCAGCGCCTCCCGAGGTGGCGGCGCCGACCAGCAGGGCGGCGAGTGCGGGGGTCGCGACGAGGGCGAGGACAGGACGGGCGAACTTCGAAGCCAAGGCGTGGGCCTCCTGTGTCGTGGCTGAATTCCGAGGTGGCGACGGATCCGGCGGCGCACACGATCAACGCGTCGCCGGGTCCGCGTGCCGAGCCCACGCACCTCGGCCACCGACTCGGACGCGACGCGATACGACAGGACACACGAATCCGACCCGGCGAGGGGTCGGACAGGGGAAAACGGACGAACGATAGCTGAAGCAACGAAGGAACGGGGGCGAAGCGACGAAAAAGCGAACGACTCAGCGGCAAGTCGGGAACAGGACACGGACAAAGCAGTACAAAGCACGCGAACACGAGCCGCGCCGGCAATCACTCTACGGTCGAACTTCTGGACGATGAACCAGCCCCGGGCAATCATTCGGGTGATAATCGGCCCACCCTCACCCTCACCCACCCCCGACCGCGTCGGTCGAGTCCGGCCAATGCTCAGGGAAACGCGTCGCGCCGGGGCGGCATCACCGCGTGGGCATCGGCCGATTCGTCCGGGACGTGGATCGGTGTCGGGCGGTACGGGTTGCCGATTCGGGGTCGGTCTCGGTCGCGGAGGGTGGACACGTGTGCCGTGGGTCGACGAGCTCGGAGTGGTCGACGGCGAAGGGCTCACAGTCCGAAGTGGCCTGGAAAGGCGCGCATCCGTCGTGGACCACGAGTGCCCGTTCCCATGTCCGAAACTGTACGACCCTTGTCGTTTAAGCCGATGGTGGGTGTCGTGCCGCCAACGGATCATGGACACGTACTCCTTTCCGCCGGGCCGCATCGTCGGTCGGGCCCCGGTTCCAGAGAGAGAAACAATGACCGAGAACAGCGCCTCGAACCCGTCCGCCGCCGCCGAGACTTCGCGCATGTCCTCGGCTCGCCCGGTCGCCGTCTACGGGGCCTACGGGCACACGGCGCGCTTCGTGGTTGCGGAGTTGCACCGCAGAGGCCGGCCCGTGGTGCTCGTCGGCCGGGATCGGGCGAAGCTCGACGACATCGGCGCCGACTACCCGGACGCACCGCGGTGGGTCGCCGCCGCCGACGATGCCGAGGCGCTGGATCGCGCGTTCACCGGCGCCGCGGCGGTCGTGAACTGCGCGGGCCCGTTCTCGGAGACCACGCTCGCGGTGGCCGATGCGGCCATTCGCGCGGGTGCGCACTACCTGGACGTGGCCGCCGAACAGGCTGCCACGGCAGCCTTGTTCGACACCCGGTCCGAGCAGGCTGCGGAGCAGGGGCTCGTCCTCGCGCCGTCGATGGCCTTCTACGGCGGACTGGGCGATCTGCTGGCCACCGTCGCCATGGGCGATTGGCCGAACGCGGACGAGATCACCATCGCCTTCGGGCTGGACAGTTGGCTGCCGACCGCGGGCACCCGGCTCACCGGTGAGACCAACGCGGGACATCACCTCGTGTTCACCAAGGGTCGGTTGAGCCCGTTCTCCTACTCGACCGAGGTCTCCGACTGGGAGTTCCCGGCGCCGTTCGGGAAGCAGCAGATCAACGAGTTCGCCACCGCCGACCAGGTGACCATCCCGCGTCACCTGGACACTCCGGAGGTCCGCGCGGTGATGAACCTCGCGCCACTGACGGACATCCGCGACCCGGCCACCCCGGCGCCCTCGGCCGCCGACGAGCGGGGCCGATCGGCGCAGACCTATCTCGTCGAGGCGGTCGTCCGCCGCGGCGATCGGGAGCGGCGTGCGGTGGTCGCCGGGCGCGACATCTACGCGGTGACCGCACCGATCGTGGTGGAGGCCGTCGAACGTGTCCTCGCCGAAGAGCACACCGCGACCGGCGCGGTCGCGGCCGGCCAGGCGTTCGACGCGGAGAGCTTCCTGCGCGCGCTCACCCCGGAGCACCTGACCCGATTCGAGACCTTCACCGAACTCCCGGCGGAGATCCCGGCGGACTGACCGGGACGCGAACTGCGCGCGGTCGAGCCGGGCCGCGGACCGACCCGGCCCGCCCGCGGCCCGGTCACCCGCCCGGCGGGGCCGAAAACAAGGCAGGACCGGGACCGAACGGGGGTCGGCCCCGGTCCGGCCGGACAACAACGCAGCGCCCCGACGCGGCAACCGCCACCGCCGCGTCCCGCCGAACGCGCGGCGACCTCACGTCCGAGTACGAACTCCCGCCGCATCCGGCCCCTACCCGGGCACCGCACCATCGCCCGCGAGGTGGTCGCGCATGTAGTCGCGCAGGTAGGCGTTGACGACTCGCTTGGCCTGGGTCAGCAACGCGGGGTCGCCGTCGGGTGCGGCGCGAAAGGCAAGTTGGAGCACCGCGTCGGCCGCGTGGACGCCCGCGCGGGCGGCGACCGCCACGTCGGGGGTGTCCGGCAAGGCGTGCTGGGCGATCAGGATCCGGCGGATACCGTCGGCGACGAGGTCGTTGTTGGTGTCGTCGACGCGCAGCAGCTCCGGGGTGAGCCGGCGGCCGGCGCGGATGGCGAGGTAGCCGGGGTTGTCGCGGTAGAGCTGGACGTAGTTGTCGAAGAGGGTGTCGATCAGCTCCGGCCAAGGGGCTCGGCCGGCGCGGTTGATGAGGTCGTCCATCGCCGCTGCGAAGGCGTCCATGTGGTGGCGGGCGACGGCCGCGAGGACAGCGGGTTTGTCCTCGAAGAACTGGTAGAGCGTACCGCTGGGGACCCCGGCCGCGGCGGCCAGGCGGCGCATGGTCAGGCCCTCCACACCGTCCTTGGCGAGGATGTCGGTGGCGGCGCTGAAGATCGCCTCCACCCGGGCGCGGCTGCGCGCCTGCTGCGGTCTCTTGCGCAGCCCGGCGGGTGTGTTGCTCTGCGTCATAGTTCTGGCCTCCGACGCGATTCTACGAGCCGCCGTCCGGCCTGCGTAAACGATCCGGTCGTCAGCCGGAGCGGCAGTTCGGCGTAGCTGCGCAGGGTGAGCCAGTCGCCGCGGGTGGCTTCGCCGCCGGCGCGCAGTCCCGGCAGCAACTCGGAGCAGACGCGCAGGGCGACGGATGCCTCCCGGCGGGCCAGCGGGGCGCCGAGGCAGTAGTGGGCGCCTCTCCCGAAGCTCAGTGACCGCCCCGTGACCCGAGAGGGAAGGAAGCGGTCCGGTTGCGGGAAGCGGCCAGGGTCGCGGTTCCCCGCTCCGAGGAGGAGCATGGCGTTCGTGCCCGCAGCAAGCCGGACACCCGCAAGTTCCGTATCGCATACGGCCCACCGTCCGGTGACCTGGATCGGCGAGTCGTGCCGCAGGACCTCTTCGACGAAGGTCTCGGCCTGTGCCGCGGTCCGCACGGCGGCCATGCCTTCCCCGCCGGTCAGCACCCGGGCGAGGGCGTTGCCGAGCAGACCTGCGGTGGTCTCGAAGCCCGCGACGAACAACAGCGCCAGATTGGTGAGCAGTTCGCGCTCGCTGAGCCGCTGCTCGTCGGTGTCGCGGACGTTCAGCAGCATGCTGGTGAGGTCGTCTCCCGGGCTGCGCCGCCGGTCGGCGACCAGCTCGGCGAAGTAGTCGAGCAGCCGCTCGGCGGCCTGGTCCGCGGCCATGAGCTGGTTCGGCGTCAGCAGCGGGTCCATGACCTTGCCGAGGGCCGAGACCTGCGGCCGGAACCACTCGCGGTCCTGTTCGGGCACGCCGATCAGGTCGGCGATGACATGGATCGGCAGGGGGTACGCGAGGTGGGCCATGGCGTCGGCGTCGCCGCCGTCGCCCAATGCTTCGGCGAGCCGCGCGACCAGCCGGCGGGCGGTGCGCTCGATGGACGCCTCCAGCGCGGTCAGGCGCCGCGGGGTGAAGGCATGTGCGACCAGGCGGCGGACCCGCTCGTGGTCGGGCGAGCGGCCCATGAGCATCGAGTCGGCGAACAGCGCGATGGACGGCAGATGAGCGATCTCGGGCCGGTGGAGCGCGTTGTAAGCGGCGTCGTGGACCTCCAGGTCCGGATGGCGCAGCGCCTGTTCGAGTTCGGCGTATCCGGTGACGAGTACGAGGTCGTCCGTGACGGGCAGGACCGGGGCGTGCGCGCGCAGTACGCGGTAGAAGGGGTAGGGATCGGCTCGCCCTTCGGGGGTGAACAGGGCGGCCAGCGCGTCCGCGGGGGACATCGCGGGTTCGGGCGTCAAAAGGGTGGTCGGCATGGCCGCGGCCATCGAAGTCTCCACATCGGCATCGGTCGGGGTGGGGCTCACTGCAGGACCAGCCCGTCGCCGCGGTAGGTGGGCCAGCGGTCCATGCCGGCGTCGCCGGTCACGACCACGAACTCGTTGATGTGCTCGCACAGTTCGCCGGCCTTGGCGTGGCGGAAGAGCACCAGGTCACCAATGGCGAGGGTGTGCGCGTCGGGGCCCTGCAGGGGGGTCTGTGCCTCGCCTGCGTATTCGTTGGCGACGAAGTGCAGGCGGGTGGGCTGGGCGATGGTGGGAAGCCGGTCGCGGCCGGGGACGCCGGAGGCGACCCAGCCCGCTCCCGCGACGGTGACGATGTCGGGGGCCGGGCGGCGCACCACCGGGCAGGCGTAGAACGCCGCCGGGCGCAGCGGCAGGTCGCGGTAGCGGCTGAACAAACCTGGGGCGTAGATCCCCGAGCCCGCGGCGATCTCGGTGATCTGCGGGTCGGCGGCCGTGTAGGGGATGCTGCCGGTGCCGCCGCCGTTGACGAACTCGGGCTCGAAGACCTCCTTCGCCGCTGCGACCGCGGCCGCCCGCCGCGCGCGCAGCTCCTCGCGGGAGGCCCGCTGCATCCACCGCACGCCGTAGGCCCGCGGGGTGTGGCCGCCGTCGTAGACGCCGGCCAGTTGGGCCTCGTACGCCATGAGGCCCGCAAGCGTATAGCCGGCGCGGCGGGCGACGGCGGCGGCGAAAGACCGGAACTGGTCGGGGCGGAACAGCGGTGAGCGGCGAACACCGATGTGGAGCGGCCCCGCCTTCCAACTGGCGTCCAGTTCCAGGCAGACGCGCAGCATGGGGCGCCGCTCCGGTGGGAGTACCGCGTCGGTGAAATCGAGCTGCTCGGCGCAGTCGAACATCAGCGTTATGTCGGCACAGGCGGCTTCGTCGTCGGCCAGGCGCCGCAGCGAGCGCTGGTCGGTCGTGGGGTAGCCCACGACCAGATCACGGTATCCGCGCGCGTGGAGGTCGAGGGCCTCGGCGAGGGTGAGCGTGAGCAGCCCTTGGTAGCCGGGGGTGGTGAGCAGTTCGTCGAGGACGGCGCGGCAGCGGATCGACTTGGTGGCGATCCGGATCGGTTTGTTCTGCGCGCGACGGGTGAGCTCGCGGGCGTTCGCGCGGACCGCGTCGAGGTCGAGCAGTCCGTACGGGGGCGCGCCCAACGTGGCGCGCGCCTCGTGGAGGAGGGCCTGCAGCGCACGGGGGCGGGGGGAAGTCGAAAGGGTCACCGGGTCTGCTCCGTGGGTTGAGTGCCCTCAGCGGCTGTGGGTGCGGCGGGCGGAGGAAGCGGTGCGGCCGGCCCCTGCACCGCGGCGAGCGCCGCGAGCGCGACCGCGAGGAGCAGGTAGACCGCGACCGGGCCGGTCCACGTCAGCGCGACGCTGACCAGCGCGTAGAGCAGCAGCACCGCGATGGTGCCGATGCGGGTGAACGCGGCGAACACGCGCCCGTAGTGATGTAGCGGAACCAGGTCCTGGCAACGGACCTGGTAGAGCGTCATCGTCTGGAACCCCGCGCCGATGGCGGCATAACCGATGGCCGCCTGCGCGAAGCCGCCGCTGAGGGCGAACAGTGCGGTGCACCCGGCCAGGGCCGCGAGCCCGAGGTGCGCCGCGCGCTGCACCGGGGCGTTCGCGGTCCGTCCGAGCAGGAAGGCGCCCGCCGCCAGCGACCCGACGGCGAACGCCGCGTCCACTGCGGCGAACCGCTGCGAGTCCAGCCGCAGCACGGAGTCGGCGAAGGCGGGCAGGAGCGAGTTGTAGGTGCGCAAAAGCGCCGAGAGCACGACGACCACGACGAACGGACTGCGCAGGCCGCCGGCCGCCCGCAGCTGGGCCCGCGCCGGCTGCGAACCGGGACCGTCCGGGTCGCCCTCGGGGGTCGTGCTGTCGGCCGGGGCTGTTCGCGCCCCGCGCAGGCACATCAGGACGGCCGCGGACAAGACGTAACATCCGGCCAGTGCGGTGAACGCCGCTGCCGGTGCCAGACGTGCCGCGGCCAGCCCGCCGAGCCCCACACCGGACAGGGTGCCCAGTTGCGTCGACATGCTGATCCTCGTGGTGGCCGCGAGCAGAGCCTCGTCCGAGACCAGCGCGCGCAGCAGCGCGGTACGGGCGGGGGTGGAGAGCTGGTCGCAGGCCCCCATCACGGCGGCGAAGACCACCAGCGCACCGACCCACGGCCCTCGCACGGCGCTGAGGACGGCGACGGCCGCCAGTGCCACGACCCGGACCGTATCGGCGGCCAGGGCGACGCGGCGCCGGTCGTGACGGTCGATCAGTGCACCCAACACCCTCGTGAACAGCAGCCCGGGCAACATCTCGGCGACGAGCAGCCACACCGGCGCCGAGGAGATACCGGAGCGCTGGAGGACGATCCAGGAGCACAGGATGTAGCGCGCTCCGGCGGCGAGGGTGATGGACAGGTTCCCGACGACGAGCAGACCGGGGCCGCGCGGCTTCACCGGGTGCCGGTACGCAGAGCCGGCATGGCGGCGTCGGGAACCTCCATGCCGCGGAAGGAGCCTGCGGCCACGTCCTTGCGGGTGCCGACGAGATCGAGGCACGGGTTGTCCGGCAGGCCCAACGCCCTCCACAGGTCGCTCGCCCATCCGGGCGCGAACGGGTACAGGAGCCAGCTCATGACGGCCAGCCAGTGATACGGGGCCTCCTCGGCGAGGCCGGCCTCGCCGGCCCGGAGCCAGCCCAGAACCTGGTGTGCGGCGGCGCCGAGGTCGCAGTCCGCCACGGACAGCGCCGTCACTGTGGCGCGGACTGCGGCGTCCGCCTGGTGGGCCATGTGGTGGTCGAACTCGCCCGAATGGTCGGCCGCCCGCGCGAGCGTGTGGCGGGTGAGCGGCGCCAGGCGCTCGTTGACGACGGCGCGGGCGAAGCCGGTGAACGCGTCGATGCGGAAGTCGGCCTCGTGTCCGGGGGTGGTGATCAGCGCGGCGTGGAGCCGGAACAGGTCGGTGGGCAGCCCCGTATCGAGGTACTGCTGCGCGGTGATGGCGTGGCCTCGGGTGGTGGAGAACTTGGCCCCGTCCAGCAGCATGAACTCGTTGATCAGGTGGTGCCGGTAGGGCTGCCAGTCGAGTTCGGGATCGGTGAGGCCGGCCAACAGCATGCACGGGAGGACCGCGTCGAGCCCCGAGGCGAGGACCGTGGTGGTGGCCGAGTCGCGCGCGAACGGGTCGGGCAGGCCGCCGGCCTGGCAGTACAGGTCCTTGAGGATCCGGTTGGAGGCGTAGGTGCCCACCGCGTAGCTGGTGTGGACGGTGCCGGGCAGCAGCCCGGGGACGTCCTGCCAGGGCACCCCCCAGCCGAGCGGGTGGGAAAGCGGCACCCAGGGTCCGTTGAGCTTGAGGTAGGCGTCGACCAACCGCAGGTATCGGGGCGGGAAGCGCCGGGCCAGGTACGCGGTGCCGAAGTCGCGCGACAGGCGCAGATAGACGGTGGGGACGCGCACCGGCTCCGTCGGCTCGTCGGAGTCCAGTCGGGGCCGGACATCGCGCAGCAGTTCCGGGCCGAACCAAACGCCGCATTGCTCGCAGCAGGTCCCGGCTGCCTCCGCACCGCAGTCGGGGCAGGTTCCCACCGCGAAGGGGCCGACCACGACTCGGCCGCCGGCCATCGAACGCGACATGGCGACGGGACGGATCTCGGTCCGGCCGCGGGAGCGAAGCAGCCGCACCAGTTCGTGGCTGTACCGCGCGTATTGGTCGGCGAGGTCGGGGGCGCCGGTGTCGACGAACACGTCCTGGTGCATGCCGAAGCCGTTCAGCGCGTCCGACGCCGACGCGTGGTTCGGCTCGGAGACCGCCCGCGGCTCGACGCCGGCGAGGACGGCGCTGAGCAGCACGTAGGACTCGTGGGCGTCGGTGCCGGTGATCTGCGCGACGGACGCGCCGAGGCTTTCCAGGTGGCGGGCCAAAACGTTGCCGTGGAGGAACGGGCCGCCGAGGTGGCCCAGGTGGAGGGGGCCGTTCGGGGTGTGGTAGCCGGCGGAGATCAGGAAGGACTTTCCCGAAGGATTCGGCAGGTGGTCAGGCAGTCGCATGATGGCCTTCTGATGACGTGACGTCAGCGGACAGGGACGGGCGCGTCGGCGGGAGCCTCGGCGGTGGTCGTGATCCGGACGAGGCGGGCGCGTGCGGCGGCATCCGCCCGGGCCTGGTCGGGGGTGGCGGCGCGGACCACGATGGCGCCGCAACGGTCCATCGAGCTGCGCAGCTGCGAGACCCGGTCGCCCGGCGAAGGCGCGAGGTGGGCGTGGAGCAGTCCTTCGCCGACGTGGGCCTGTTCCCAGCCGGTCAGTTCGGTGACGGTGCCGGCCGGCGCGGTGAGGAAGGCGACGGCGGCCCCTCCGTCGGCGGTCAGGTCCGGGACGAAGGCGGGGTCGCCGAACGCGTCGAACAGGGCGCCGAAGTACCGGAACCGCGGGTGGGTGGCTTCCAGCAGCATGCTGATGTAGTCGCCTCCCGGGCGACAGTGCAGTTCGCCGAGGACGGGGCCCTTCTCGGTGAGCCAGAACTCGGCGTGGAAGAGCCCGAAGGAGAGTCCCACCGCCCGGACCGCCTGCTCCACTGCCGCCTTGGCGCGCGCGGTCACGTCCTCGGGCAGCGGCGCGGGCATGACGTGGCCGACCTCCACGAACAGCGGCGGCTCGGTCGTGGTCTTCGCGGTGAGCGCGACGACGACCGGCTGCCCGTGCAGGAACAGGCCCTCGGCGCTGTACTCCGGCCCGTGGACCAGTTCTTCGATGAGGAAGGGCCGGTCGCCCGGATCGAGCAGACGGACGGCGTCCGCGAGTTCGGCGGGATCGTCGACGCGCCGGACCGCCCGGCTGCCGGTACCGTCGCGCGGCTTGACCACCCACGGTCCGGCGGCTTCGGCAGCGAACGCGAGCGCCTCGTCGAGGTCTCGGCACAGCCGCCAGGCGGGCTGCCGCAGACCCGCTTCGGCCAGGACGGCACGGCACCTGTCCTTGTTCTGGGTGGTCTCGATGGCGGCCAGGCTGTTGTAGGGGAGCCCGAGGGCCTGGGCTATCGCGGCCGTGGTGCGTTGGGCGTCGTCGCGCGCGGTGACGACCATGTCGAAGCCGAGGCCGGTGCGGTGCTGCTGCACGGCCCATTCCACGCAGTGCGCGGTGTCGGTGAAGTCCAGCACATGCAGGGACGCGAACCGGCGCGTGACGTCGTCGGGGGCGAGATCGACGAACATCTTCTGGTCGGTCATGTGGATGCGGCAGTCACGCTGCTCGGCCTGGGTGAGGAAGGAGCGCAGCAGGCAGCGGCCGGGGTCGCCCAGACCGATGCCGCCGATGACGAGCAAGTGGCGCGGCCCGGGACGCGCGGCGGGGGAGTGGGTGGTCACGAGGCGCTCCGGTTCGGCCGGGGACAGGGACGGACAGGCAACGCGTCGGTGCCGGCGAGCCGGGCGAGAGCCGTCTCCGCGAGGGCCGGGGCCAGCCGCACCCCGCGTCCCGCGCCGCCGTTGAGCCAGCTCAGCGAGGCGGGCCCGATCGACGAGGGGGAGTCGACCGGGTAGGAGTCCCAGAACACCTGCCCACCGTCTGCTTGTTCGGCAAGGCGCGGGGCACGGAGGGCCAGCGCGTCGCGGCCCGCGGCCAAGTCGTCCGCGGTGAAGGCGGGCGCCTCGACGGGGCCGGCCGGGATCGGCTGCGAACGCCAGTACGGGTTGAGGAAGCTGACGCGCAGCCCGTCTCCTCCGGGCACCAGCAGCAGGTTGTCGGCGGGGAAGGCGACCAGTGGATCGTTCGGCCTTCCGATGTGCCCGGTGACGTGGAGCGCGGCGACCCGCTTGACCCTCGCCCGCGGCGGATTCCACACACCGTCGGCCGTCGTGATGAGCGGCGGCTGCCAGGGACCGACCGCAAACACCAGTCGAGGGCTGTGCCAGCGCACCTCTTCGGCCGTCAGCAGCTCCCACCGCCCGTCCGCTTCCCGGCAGGCGTCGACCCGCGCGCCGCACGCCACCGCGACTCCGGCTGCGGCGGGAAGGTCTGCGAGTGCCTGCGTGTCGACTTGGAGGAAATCTTCGTCGACCGCGAACACGGCTTCACCGGACCGCACATGGAGGTCGGGAAAGCACGCGTGCAGCCCTTGGAGGTCCGACGTGCGGGCACGCCGGACGGGGCTGGTGGTCTGCTGCCGCAGCAGCGGTTCGGCCTGCTCCGGCACGACGACCAGGGCGGCGCGCCGCCGCACGACCGCGCGCAGCCCGGTGGACCGGTAAAGCTCGATGCTGCGGGCCACCAGGCTCCGGATCGCGGCGTTCTCGCCGGTCGGGGCGACCACCGCTAGGGAGCGGCCGGTGGCACCCGCTCCCGGAGCGGCCTGGTCGAGCAGTGCGACGCGCCAGTCCGGGCGCGAGCGCCGCGCGTGCAGGGCGGCGGCGATACCGAGGGCTCCGCCTCCGACGACGACGAGATCGGCAACCCGAGCGGACGGCGGGCCGGATACGGAGCGGGTGCGCGCGGAGGTCACCACCATATCGAGTAGGCCTCCAGCGTCCCCTCGGCGTCGGCGGTCACGCGGTGGGGGACCTGCCTCGGGATGTAGACGATCTGCCCGCGCTGCACCGGTAGTTCGCGCTCACCCAGCGTCATGACGCCGGAGCCGGCGGCGATCAGCCACAGCTCCTGGGCCTCGTGCTGGTCGGGGAAGGACGTCTCCCCCGCGGTGACGCACCACCACGAAGCCTGCACCGGCGCGACGGACTTCCCGTCGGCGATGCTCGGCAGCAGGTGCTGGACAGCGGACTTGCCCTCGTAGTTCTCGATCAGCAGTGCTCCGGTCAAGATGCCGCCGACCGCGGCGTCCGGCGGCTCGGTGGTGTCGCTCGACGGAGTGGTGATGGAAGCGGTCACGACGGTGGTACCTGCTTTCTGTGACACGGTCGCGCACGTGGGCCGGTGGCCCGGGTGCGGGTCAGTGCAGGGCGATGGTGGTGTCGGGCAGCGAGAGGTCGTATCGCTTGCCACCGCCGAGGCTGTTGAGGATCGTCGCGCTGCGCCAGGCGTTGAGCGCCAGGTTCGGGTCGGCCACGCCGTGCGTGGGACGGGCGGCGTTCTGCACGTAGATGCCGCGCCCCGGCGGACCGTCCCACGCCAGCCGGTAGTCCGGCTGGACATCGGGACGACCCTCGCGCAGCGCGATCCGACCGGCCAAGGGATCCAGCAGCGCCGGCACCGTGTCGGTGTATCCGGTGGCCAGTACCACGGCGTCGACCTGCACCGTCAGCAGCGGCTCGTGGTCGGGGTGCGCCGCCGGGTTGGTCATGCGGGCCTTCAGCGCGGGGCCGTCCGACGCGAGAGCGGCCAAGCGGTGTCCGGGCAGGACACGGTGCCGCAGCCGGTTGCCGGAGTCGAGGAGGTAGTCCAACTCGTACAGGCGCACGTAGATCTGCTGCAGCAGTCCCGTGCTGACGCCGTCGCTGGACAGCGTCTGTTCGCTCAGCAGCCGCTGCCGCTGGTCCGCGCCCAGGGTATTGAAGTGCTGGGCGTAGCTGGGGTTGTACCACTCGTTGGCGAACGGCGAGTCGTCGAGTGGCAACAGGCCGGAGCGCCCCGTCGCCCAGGTCAGTGCGGCGGGCCGGTTCTGCGCCTGGAGCAGGTCGAGCACCACCTCCGCGGCGCTCTGGCCGCCGCCGACCACCAACACGCGGGCCTGAGGCAGGCGGTCGCGGCGCCGCAGGTACTCGGACGCGTGGAACACCCGCGGGCCGAGCAGCCCACGGGCCTGCTCCGGGATGTTCGGTGCCCGCCCGACGCCGAGCACCACGTTCCGCGCGGTAAACGCCTCCGAGCGTGTGTGCACGCGGAAGTCCCCGTCGTCGCCCAGTTCCACGGCGTGGACCTCGCGGTCCAGCTCCACCTCCGCCCACTGGCTCGCGGCCCACCGGTAGTACTGCGCGAACTCCTGGCGGCTGACCCCCGAGCGGTGTGCGGTCAGCGCCCGGTGCAGGCGGCCGGTGTCCCGCAGAAACGCGGTGAAGGAGTAGGGACTGGTCGGGTCCACCAGGCGGACCAGGTCCTTGATCGGATCCACCTGCAGGGCAGCTCCGGCAACCATCAACCCCGGGTGCCACTGCACACGCGCGTGGCGTTCCAAGACCCGGAAGTCCAAGTCCTGATGCGGTTTGGCCAGCGCGGCAAGACTCAGGTTGGCGGGACCTGCCCCGATGGCGACGAAATCGAGCGCTCGTTCCTCCCCCATGGCGCGGCTCCGTCAATCCGCGGTGCCGGAGAAGGCTTCGAGGCGCTTTTGCAGGAGCTCGCGAACTCCGGGCCACTGTGCGGCGCAAACGGCATACACGACGGAGTCCCGCATGGTCCCGTCGAGCCGGCGCTCATAGCAGCGCAGGATTCCCTCGTAGTCGGCGCCGATCCCGACGATCGCCCGACGGGACCGCTCGTTGCGTACATCGGTCCGGAACTGCACGCGTGCGCAGCCCAATTCCTCGAAGGCATGGCGCAGCAGCAACAGTTTCGCCTCCGGGTTGACGGCGCCGCCCCAGACGTCGGGACTGTAGGCGGTAGCGCCGATCTCCAGCCGGGCATCACGCACGGACACGTCCTGGTAGGACGTCATGCCGAGGACGGTTCCGGGCGGAACGCCCAGCCGGGAGCCGTGGGCCACGACGATCCACAGTTCGCGCGCGGGGTCGGCGTTCATCAGGCGCAGACCGGCCTCGGCCTCGTCGGCGCTTGATGGTCGAGGCGCGCCGAAGTGCGTCCAGACCTCGGCTGTGTCCAGCGCGCGGAACAGCCCGGCGGCATGCTCCTCGGGCGCGGCGGGGACCAGTCGGATGTGGCTCCCGACGAGTTCGGAGCCCGGTGGCACGGGCCAGGTCATCGGCCCCCACGGGGCATCGACAGGTGCGCTGGGCATACAGGGGTTCCTTCGCTGGGCAGCGGGGACTGGTAACGCGGGCCCAATACATGAACGCGCGTCATGTTCATGTTTCTAGCGGAGGCCTGGAGGGGTCGTCAATGCTGCCGGCCGACCGCTCCGGCGGCGGCGCGGCGGCATGGGGTGTTTATTTACTTTCGATGAACAGGGCTTTGCCTGCGCGGTGTTCGTGTCGGCTCGACCACGGCGACGACCGGCCGACTCTGCATCCGGGCCCCAAGCCGCGCGTCCGGGCCGGTCCGAACCGGCCCGACGCGACCCCGCCGAGGTGATCCCCCGCCGACGCGCGAACCGCGTGGCGCGGCGATCCCGGGCGGGCCGGCTCGCCGAGTCTCCCGGCCCGGGGCCGCGACACGCAGGGATCCGCCGCAAGATATCTTGATGTCGAGCAATGTTGCGGACATGGAGCGGAGCATCCTGTGACTGACCCGACCATCATCTATACGCACACCGACGAGGCCCCGGCCCTGGCGACGTATTCGTTCCTGCCCGTGGTCCAGGCGTACGCGGCGACGGCCGGGGTCAAGGTGGAGACCCGTGACATCTCCCTGGCCGGGCGGATCATCGCGCACTTCCCGGAGCACCTGAAGGCGGACCAGCGCATCGAGGACGCGCTCGCCGAGCTCGGTGAGCTGGCCAAGACGCCCGAGGCCAACATCATCAAGCTGCCGAACATCTCGGCCTCGATCCCGCAGCTCAAGGCGGCCATCGCCGAGCTCCAGGAGCAGGGCTTCGCGCTGCCGGACTACCCGGACGACCCGAAGACCGACGAGGACAAGGACGTCCGGGCGCGTTACGGCAAAACTCTGGGCAGCGCGGTCAACCCGGTCCTTCGCGAAGGCAACTCGGACCGCCGCGCCCCCGCGTCGGTCAAGAACTACGTACGGGCGCACCCGCACCGCATGGGCGCCTGGACCGCCGACTCGAAGACCAACGTCGCGCACATGACCGCCGACGACTTCCGCTCCACCGAGAAGTCCGCGGTGATCGCCGAGGCCGGCTCGCTGCGCATCGAGCTGGTGGGCGACGACGGCAGCACCACCGTGCTGCGCGAGTCGGTACCCGTGCTCGCGGGCGAGGTCGTGGACGCCTCGGTGATGCGCGCGGCGCCGCTGCGCGAGTTCCTCGCCGCGCAGGTGACCCGGGCCAAGGCGGAGGGCGTGCTGCTGTCGGTGCACCTGAAGGCCACCATGATGAAGGTCTCCGACCCGATCATCTTCGGCCACGCGGTCCGCGCCTTCTTCCCGCAGACCTTCGCCGAGCACGGCGCGGCACTCGCGGCGGCCGGCCTGAGCCCCAACGACGGTCTCGGTGCGATCCTCAAGGGCCTGGAGTCGCTGCCCGAGGGCGCCAAGATCAAGGAGTCCTTCGACGCCGAGCTGGCCGCCGGGCCGGCCCTGGCGATGGTCGACTCCGACCGGGGCATCACCAACCTGCACGTGCCCAGCGACGTCATCGTGGACGCCTCGATGCCGGCCATGATCCGTACCTCCGGCCACATGTGGGGCCCGGACGGCAAGGAGGCCGACACCCTGGCCGTGCTGCCGGACAGCAGCTACGCGGGCGTCTACCAGGTCGTCATCGACGACTGCCGGGCGAACGGCGCGTACGACCCGGCCACGATGGGCTCGGTGCCCAACGTCGGTCTGATGGCGCAGAAGGCCGAGGAGTACGGCAGCCACGACAAGACCTTCGAGATCGCGACCACCGGCACCGTGCGCGTCGTCGACGGCGCGGGCACCGTGGTCCTGGAGCAGGTCGTCGGCGCGGGTGACATCTTCCGGATGTGCCAGACCAAGGACCTGCCGATCAAGGACTGGGTCAAGCTGGCCGTCGGCCGCGCCCGCGCGACCGGCAGCCCGGCGGTGTTCTGGCTGGACGAGGGCCGCGCGCACGACGCGAACCTGATCGCGAAGGTCAAGGAGTACCTGCCCGAGCACGACACCGAGGGTCTGCGGATCGAGATCATGTCGCCGGTCGAGGCGACCGCGTTCTCGCTCGAGCGCATCCGTCGCGGCGAGGACACCATCTCGGTGACCGGCAACGTGCTGCGCGACTACCTCACCGACCTGTTCCCGATCCTGGAGCTGGGCACGAGCGCGAAGATGCTTTCGGTCGTCCCGCTGATGGACGGCGGCGGCCTGTTCGAGACCGGCGCCGGCGGCTCGGCGCCCAAGCACGTGCAGCAGTTGGTCAAGGAGAACTACCTGCGCTGGGACAGCCTGGGCGAGTTCCTCGCGCTCGCGGTCAGCTTCGAGCACCTCGCGCAGTCCGTCGGCAACGCCCGCGCCCAGGTGCTGGCCGACACGCTCGACCGCGCCACCGGCACCTTCCTGGACAACGACAAGTCGCCCAGCCGTCGGCTCGGTGGCATCGACAACCGGGGCAGCCACTTCTACCTGGCGCTGTACTGGGCCCGGGAGCTGGCCGCGCAGACCGAGGACGCCGCGCTGGCCGAGGCGTTCGCGGGCCTGGCCCGGACGTTGTCCGAGCAGGAGGAGACGATCGTCGCCGAACTGATCGCGGTACAGGGCTCGCCCGCCGACATCGGCGGCTACTACCGCCCCGACCCGGCCAAGGCGTCGGCCGTGATGCGCCCGTCGGCCGCCTTCAACGAGGCGCTGGCCTCGCTGAGCTGACCCCTTCGAACCGCCCCGGCCGGCAACACGCCCGGCCGGGGCGGTTCGATCACAGCGCGATCGTAGAGGAACCGACCGGGCGGCGTCGACGTCCCGCCGATGCGTGCCGACGGCCGCCGGCGATGGCGTCGGACCGCGCCCTCGGGTCGGCCCCGGTGCCGCCCGAGCGGTACGGCGGCACCGCCTCAGCGGCCGGTCAGCGGCCAGGCGTCCACGTCGCGGTAGTGGATCGGGCCGGGGCCGCGGCCCAAGTTGCTGCCGACCAGGTGCAGGCGCCGGGCCGACCAGCGGCGGCCGACGAAACCGGCCAGTTCGCCGGCGGCGGCCGCGATGCCGTCGAGGTTGTCCCGGCGGGCCCGGGCCAGGGTCAGGTGTGCACGCAGCGGTCGGTCCTCCAGCGCGACGCCGCCCGCTCGGACCACGCCGCGCACCGCGTCGGCCAGCGTGTGCAGCGCGTCCGGTTCGCCGTGCACGCCGCTCCACAACACCCGCTCGTCGAACTGCCCGGCGCCGCGCAGTTCGAGGCCGATGGGCCGGGTCGAGGCGGCGACCTCGGCCAGTGGTGCGCGCAGCGCCTCGACCACGTCGACCGGCACCTCGCCGAGGAAGGCCAGTGTGATGTGCCAGTCCTCGATCCGGTTCCAGCGCAGCCGCGGATGTGCGGCGTGGACCGGCCGCAGCGCCCGGGCCAATTCGTCCTTGGCGTCGTCCGGCGGGGCCAGCGCCACGAACAGTCGTACGGTCCGGGGCGGGGTCGGGGCATCGTCGTTCACAGGTGATTTCGTACCCCATCGCCGCCGCCCGGCGCGCACCGGCCCACCGACCACCGCTGCGCGCCCACCGGAGCCCGGGTTGCCTGCGGTCGACGCGAGCCGTTCCACCCCGTCCCGAACAGCGCTCGCGTGTCCCGCCAACGCTTCCGACTCCAGCGCATACCGAACAACCGGCGCTGCCCCTCGCGCGGGGGGCCCGTGGCGTCAGGCGGAGAGGTTCGGGTGGCCGATGCCCTCGAACGGCTTGATCCGCACGATCGGCTCCTGGCCGCCGCGTCGCGGGACGGTCTGCGCGGCGCCCCAGGGGCGGTCCGGGAGGGTCACGGTGAAGGAGTAGCTGTTCGCGCAGCCGGTGCAGTCGTACCGGTCCTGCCATACCTCGACGTCGGTGTCGCTGCCGGGGGTCCGGGCGGCGTGCCGGTAGGTCGCGTGGCAGCGGGTGCAGCGCTCGCCAGGAGCGCAGGTGCCGCCGCACGGGCAGGGCAGGTCCGGACTCTCGGCGGGTTCCCAGTAGCGGGTGGCCAGCGCTGCGGCGGTCCGGGCGTCGGGGGCCTTGGACCCGCGCGGGACGGTCATCCGGCGGGCGGCGACGACGTACGACTCGCCGGAGGCGGCCATCCGGCCTCGGATCACGCCCTTGCGGACTCGGTTGGTGGTCATGCTTCCTCCGGCGATTGCCCACGGGGCGGGGTGTCGGGTACGACCGGCGGCGCGGACGGGACCTCGGGATGTCGGCCCCACGTGGGCGGGCCGCCGTACCTCACGATATCCGCCATCCGGGGTGAGCCCGAATCAGCCCGGACGCACCGCCCGAGGACCCGTCACCTCGGCGCCGTGCGCACGCACCCGATCCCGCAGCCCGCGGTCGGCGGTCACCACGAGGCAGCGACGCGCGGGCGCGCTCGCGCGCTCGGCCGCGACGAGCTCGACCATCCGGTCGTCGCCGCTGCCCGGGGCCCGCACGACCCGCACCCCGGGCACCTCGGCGACTCCGCCGGCCGCTCCCTCGACCACCAGGACGATGTGCAACGGCCCATGCCGCGCCCACTCCGGCACACTCGCCCCACCCGGCAGCCCGGCCGACGCCATCCCGACCAAAACATCCCGCAACCGCTCGGTGGCCCCGCGCCGATCCTTCCACCACCCATCCGGCACCGACCCGACCACATTCGCCGCATCCACCACCACAACCGGCACCCCACCATCCCCAACCATTCCCCCATCCTCCCGCCCAACCACCACACCCGACAGCCACGGCAGCAACGGCGACGTGGCGAACGCGACGACGGCAGTGCGGGCGCAACGGCGGGCGCGGCGTAGGCGGGCACGCGGGCGCAACGGCGGGCAGACGCGAGCGGGGGCATCGGCGCACGTGCAACTCCACCCGACAACCCAGCCCGCCCGGCACCTGAGGACAAACCGCAACAGTCCCGGCAAACCCACCGGCTCCCCACACCCAACCCAGCCCGTCCGGCGCCTGAGGACAAAAGCCGACGCCAGGGCCAGACGCGCCCAACGGCCGGCCGATTCCCCCCGCGGCCCAGCCATGGAACGGCACCCGGCCACCGCGGGGGGCGATGGCCGGGTGCCGGATCAGGGGACGAGGCGACCCACAGGGGAGCCCGGAGCATCCGGGTGCGCGTCGCCGGATCGGATCAGGAGGCCACGGAAGCGCCAAGTGCCGCGAGGCCGTTGCGCCAGAGCTGGTTCACCCGTGCGCGTTCCGTCGCGTTCGGGTTCGGGTTGGTGCAGGACGGGCCGGGGCCGCCGCCGGACATCAGTTCGCTGCACGGACCCGAGTAGTGGTCCGGCAGACCGAGCACATGTCCGGTCTCGTGGGCGGTGACCCGGGTCGAGTTGTACTGCTGGTTCTGTCGGTAGTCGAGGAAGATATAGCCACTGCCGTGGCCGTTCGTGCTCGCGTACGAACCCCGCGAGTCGTTGCCCTCGTAGTACCGAAAGTCGGGGTTGCTGCCTTCCTGGAGGCGAACGTTGGTGACCGAGCTGTTCCAGATCTGCGCGGAACGAGCGATCTGGGTACGGAAGGTGGGTGCACTGGCGGCGCTGTACGTGACGGTGACCACCGCCGCCGAGTTCCCCGCCGCGGCGCGCTTGCCTGCCACGGACTTCAGTACGGCATCGAAGAACGCCTGGTTCTGCGCCTGGCTTTCCTGACCGGAATACTGCGCGGAGGCGCGGAGGGGAGCCGCTACTCCGTCGTTGCCGGCCGCCGCCGAAGGCGCGGCGACCAGTCCGGCCGCGAGGCCGAGGCCGAGGATTGCGGTGATCACGGTCTTACGGGGGTTCCGGGGACGCACTGGGGACATCGGGAGCTCCTTGGGTGCCGAAGACCTGTTCGGTGCGCAACGAGTCTCACGGGAGCCCGGTCCGGCCCGGATGATGACAACCGGCGATAGCACCGTCGTATCACCGCCCGTTCCCGCACCGTCACCGCACATTCACGCATCGTGTTACGCAAGATTCACGCCCTACCCCGGGATCCCGCGCCCGCCGGTGTCTGGTCCGACCGCGTTGGTGCGTCCTATCCTCCGCATCATGGAGCTAGAGGTGAGGCACCTCCGCGCACTGTGTGCCATCGGCGACACCGGCAGCCTGCACGCTGCGGCCCGGTTGCTCGGCATGACCCAGCCGTCCTTGACCGCGCAGCTCAGAAGAATCGAAAACGCCCTGGGCGCGCCCTTGTTCGTGCGTGACCGGACCGGCAGCCGACCCACTCCACTCGGCCTCACGATGCTGCACCGGGCCCGCCCCATCATGGCCGAGATGAGCGCGCTGGTCATCGACACCCAGGCCGAGGCAGTCCGAACCGCCGGGCCACACCTGCGCATCGGCGGCACCGCGAATCGGGTGATCGCCGACTGGCTGCGCCGGCTGCGGCTGCGACTGCCCACCACCGACACGTACTTGCGGGTGGACGTATCGGCGAGCACGCTGCTCGGGATGGTCGCCGCCGGCCAGCTCGACGTCGCGTTCGTGCACGAGGTCGAGGGCTTCCCGCTGCGCGTGCCGGAGGGGGTCCGGCGTCGCGTACTGGTAGAGCGCGAGCCGCAGTTCATCGCGATGTCGCCGGATCATTCGGCCGCGGCCGAGTCCGAGGTCAAGCTCGCCGATCTGGCCGACGATCAGTGGATGGTGGACCCGAGCGTGGACGGCGAATGGGAGGGGCTGCGCGAGGTGTTGTCCGATGCCGGCATCAACCCCCGCATCCTGCACGGCGATTACCTCACCGCCGCGTCCCTGGTCGCGATCGGCGAGGTGGTCACGCCGTGCCAACCCACCTCGCGCCCGCGACCGGACATGGCGGTCCGGCCATTGGCCGGCGACCCACTCTCGGTCCGGTTGTTCCTGGCATTTCGAACCGAGAACGGTCCCGCGCCGGCCCTGATCGACACCGTCTACCACGAGTTGGAGGCCGCCTACCGCGAGGCCGCCTGGCTCGCGGTCGCCTACCGGCAGCGGCTGCTGCGCGAGGACAGCCCGATCCTGCGCTACGACGGCCAGAACCGTAGCCGGCCCTGAGCCGTCGGGCCGCGCGGCCGGCCGACCCGCCCTCGCCCGGTCCGACGCGGGCGGCCGGAACGGTACCGGTCCGGGCTCTCCGGGCATGGGTGAAATGATGGCCGGACCTGCCGGTTCGACCACACTGTGAGCCGGTTCGACCGAACCGTGAACAGTGAGGACCCCATGACGACCCCCGAAGCCGGTAACCCCGCCTCGGTTCCGGCCTCCGTGCGCGACGCCGCCGGGGCTACCCTCGCCCGCGAAGCCGCGCGCTTCGCCGGACTCGGCTGGATGCGCGGCACCTCCGGGAACCTGTCCGTGGTGCTCTCGCGTGAACCGATGCGGCTCGCGGTCACCGCTTCGGGCCTGGACAAGGGCGAGTTGGCGGCGGACGACCTGGTCGTCGTGGACGCGGCCGGCGTGCCCGTCCCCGAGGAGGCGAGCACGCCGCCGCGCCGGCCGTCCGCCGAGGCCGGGCTGCACGCGCGGGTGGTTGCGCTGACCGGCGCGGGCGCGGTTTTCCACGTGCACACCGTCTCGGCGGTGCGCGCGGGTCGGCGCTGGCCGGCCGGGATCGAGTTGCGCGACCTGGAGATGCTCAAGGGCATCGGCCGCTCCGCCCACGACGAGACGGTCACCATCCCGGTGATCGCCAACAGCCAGGACATGACCGAACTCGGCGACCGGCTCGAGGCCGCGCTGGTCCCCGGGGTGCCGGCCGTGGTGGTCGCCTCGCACGGGATGTACGTGTGGGGCGCGGACCCGCTCCGGGCCCGCCATCACGTCGAGGTCGTCGAATGGCTCCTCGAATACCGCGTCGCCGAGGGCTGATCCCGGCCGACACCCGAGCGGGCCGACGTCGGCCCACCATCCCGGGCCGATCGGCACGCCGGGGACGCGGCCGGGCCGCGTCCCCGCTTCGGGTGTACCGGACCGGTCCTCTCCTCGCGCACCGGATCGATCCTCTCCCCGGGTACCGACTCAGTCCCCTCCCGGCGTGCTGATCAGTACTCGCGTACGCCCGTCTCGTTGACGATCGCGCTGATCAACCGGGCCGGAGTGACGTCGAAGGCCGGGTTGAAGGCACGCGAGCCGGCCGGGGCCACCCGGACACCGGCCACCTCCAGCACCTCGGACTCGGGCCGCTCCTCGATGGTGATCTCGTCGCCGTGCGCGGTCGCGTCGTCGAACGTGGTCAGCGGCGCCGCGACCACGAACGGGATGCCCGCGTCGGCGCAGGCCAGCGCGACGCCGACCGAGCCGATCTTGTTCGCGGTGTCGCCGTTGGCGGCGATCCGGTCCGCGCCGATCACCGCGACGTCCACCAGGCCGCGCAAAATCGTGCTCGCCGCCGCGCCATCCGGCTGGACCAGGTGCGCGATGCCCTCCTGGTCCAACTCCCAGGCGGTCAGCCGCGAGCCCTGGAGCAGCGGGCGCGTCTCGTCGACGTAGACAACCTCCAGCACGCCGCGCGCGTGCAGTTCGCGGACGATGCCGAGCGCGGTCCCCCAGCCGGCGGTGGCCAGCGAGCCGGTGTTGCAGTGGGTCAGCACGCGCAACGGGCGGCGCTCGGCCCGGGACAGGATCCAGTCCGCGCCGTGCCGGCCGATCGCGTGGTTGGCCTCGACGTCCTCACGGACCACCGCCTCGGCCTCGGCGAGCACCGCCTCCACGCCCTTGGCGGCGAACGGCAGCACCCGGTCCACCCCGCCGGCCAGGTTGACCGCGGTGGGCCGGGCGTCCCGGATCCGGGCGATCTCGCCGGCCAGTCGGTCCGCGTCCCAGCCCTCGCGTGCGCCCTGAAGCATGGCCACCGCGACGCCGAACGCGCCGGCCGCGCCCAGGGCCGGCGCGCCGCGCACCGCGAGTCGGCGGATCGCATCGATCAGCGCGTCCACGTCGGTGATGTCGAGGTACCCGACCCGCCGCGGCAGCGCGGTCTGGTCGAGCAGGCGCAGGCCGGTGCCGTGCCAGGCGAGCGAACGTATCTCGGAGGCCATCGGGGTTCCTTTCCGGGCGGATGATCGGTGCCGGGCGGGGCGCGGCGGCCGCGAAATGTGGGAGGTCACCGACCCGACCGCGCGCCACGGGCGGGGGCGAGCGCACGCGGTGGCACCACGGATGCCAATGCCGCGCCCGGCAACGCCCTCCCGACCCCGCCCGGCATCCGGGACGGGTGCGTGTCGCGACGGTAACCCATTGTTCATATGGTGGACAATGAGTCCGCATTGTGAACAAGCGCGAGAAGTGCCAGGTGAGGGTGCTAACCTCCCCCGAAACCAGTCGGATGTGATCATCACATCAAGGCTAGGACTGGTGCGACCGGAAAGGAGCCGGCTGTGGCCGAAACGTGGCGTTGCGACGTACGTATCGAGTATCGCGGCCGCTCCATGGCGTGTGACCATCCGCCCCTTCCGCTCGACAAGCGTGGCGTCCGCGGCGTCTGTATCGGCCGCACCGGCCGCTGTTGTCGGCGCCCCTACTGATCGACCGAGCCTGATCGACCGAGCCCGATCGATCGCGCCGACCGCCGCCCTCGCCGCCACGCTGCCGAACCCGTCCGGTCGACCGGATCGGGATCTTGAGATGAACCACACCAGATCGGCACCCCTGTCGGAGGGCGTGCCCGGGGGCCTCCGCGTCGGAGGTCCCGGCATGAGTCGGGAGGTCTCGACATGAGTCCCGCCACGCGCGGCTTCGTCGGTCGGCACACCGCCGCCGAGCGCGACCCGCGGCTGCCTCCGGGTCAGTACGACGCACGCCGCGACTTCCCCGTGCTCTCCGCCGAAGTCACTCCCGAACTCGCGCCGGCCGACTGGTCGTTCCGGATCGACGGACTGGTCGACCGGCCGCGCGGGTGGAACTGGGAACAGGCACACGAGTTGCCTCGCGGGACCTACGACGGGCCGATCCACTGCGTCACGTCCTGGTCCAAGCTGAGCACCGACTTCGGCGGCGTCCCGCTGGACGCGTTCCTGGCCGAGGCGGCCCCGCGGTCGACGGCCACGCACGCGGTGGCCTACTCGCACACCGGCTACACCACCAACCTCGCGCTCGCCGACCTGACCGGCGGCCGGGCCTGGATCGCGTTCGACTTCGAGGGCGCGCCGCTGACTCCGGCGCACGGCGGCCCCGCCCGGCTGCTGGTGCCGCACCTGTACTTCTGGAAGAGCGTCAAGTGGATCGCGGGCCTGCGCCTGCTCGACCACGACGAACCGGGCTTCTGGGAGGTCAACGGCTATCACCACCGTGGTGACCCGTGGGCGGAGGAGAGGTATTCCGGTGACTGAGACGACGATGTCGACGAGCGGGCCGGGCGAGCCCGGCACGCCGCCGATTCCCGCCTTCGCCGCACCCGGCCGCGCCGCGCCGAGTCTGCGCGGGAAGGTGGACTGGCAGGCGGCGACCGTGGTCGAGGTGCGCCGCGAGACGCCCAACGCGGTCACCGTACGACTCGCGCTGCCGGTGTGGCACGCGCACGTCGCGGGCCAGCACTACATGCTGCGGCTGACCGCCGCCGACGGGTACACCGCGCAGCGCCACTACTCGGTCGGCTCGGCACCGGACGACGAGGGACACATCGAGTTCACCGTCGACCGCATGCCGGGCGGCGAGGTGTCCGGCTTCGTACACGACGTGGCCCGGGTCGGCGACGTCCTGGAGGTGCGCGGCCCGCTCGGCGGGTTCTTCGCGTGGCCCGGCGACCGGCCGGCGCTGCTGGTGGCCGGTGGTTCCGGGCTGGTCCCGCTGATGGCCATGGTCCGGCACCGACGCAGGCGCGGGTCGACCGTGCCGCTGCGCCTGGTGGCCTGCGCTCGTACTCCGGAGGATCTGTTGTACGCACGGGAGTTGACTCCGCTGCCGGGCGAGGAGCACACCGTGCTGTACAGCCGCGCGGCGCCGAGCGGGTATCCGCATCCGGTGGGTCGGCTCGGTGCGGAGACGATCGCGCCGCATGCGGCGGCGGTGCTCGCGGACGAGCGCTACGAGGTGTTCGTCTGCGGCTCGACCGGCTTCGCCGAGCACGCGGGGCGGTTGCTCACCGCGGCGGGTGTGCCGACCTCGCGCATCCGGGTGGAACGGTTCGGCTGAGGGAGGGGCGCGGGGGGCGGCTCGGCGGGGTGACCTGCGGGGGCGGCTTCCGTCCGGGCGGTCGGGGGGCTTTCGTCCGGGTGGCCGGTGGTACGAACTTCCGTGCCACCGGCCGCTTTTCGCTGTGCGCTCGGGTTCAGCTCGCGCGCAGGATCGCACGGTCGCCGGTGAGGTCCAGACGCGCGAAGGTCGCCGTCTCCGGGTGGTCACCCACACCTCGGTCGTAGTACGGCTCGTTCGCGTCGGGCCGGCGCACGCCGATCGTCCACCAGCCGGCCTCGCGCGCCGCGTCCAACTCCTCGACCAGGTCGGAGAGGAAGACCAGGCGCTCGGGTCGCGGCTCGCCGATCATCGCCGCGATCGTGCGGTACGAGTCGGCCACCCGCTTGGGACCCGCGTTCTCGGTGTCGAAGTGGCCGGAGAACAGCGGCAACAACGAACCCTCCGGCGAACTGCCGAACCACGCGCGCTGCGCGGCGACCGAGCCGGACGAGAAGATGTACAGCCGGTGCCCGGCCGCGTGCCACGCGCGCAGCGCCGGGATCGCGTCCGGGTAGAAGTGCGAGGTCAGTTCGCCGGACGCGAAGCCCTCGGCCCAGATCAGGCCCTGAAGGGCCTTGAGCGGGGTGACCTTCTCGTCCCGGTCGAGCCAGCCGTTGAGCGCCTCGACGATCCGCTTGGTGTCCGCGTCCGGCTCGCCGATCAGTGCGCGTACGCCGTCGGCCGCGCGCACGACGTCCGGGTGGTCGCCGTGTTCGTCCAGCAGGCGGGCGAAGTGCTCGCGGGAGTACGGGTAGAGCTGCTCCGTGATGAAGCCGGTGGCGCTGGTGGTGCCCTCGATGTCGATGACGACCGTGAGCGGTGCGGTGCCGGTGCCGTCGCTCACGCCGCGTACCCGGCCCAGATCTCGTCGAAGTCCGGGAAGCGGGAGGAGATCGGGTCGCCGGTGAAGTCGCCGATCCAACCGTCCTCGTCGTGGAAGAAGCGGATCGCGGCGACCGAGGGCTCGATGCCCATGTCGAACCAGTGGGTGATGCCCTTGGGCACCGAGAGCAGGTCGCCCGCCTCACACAGCACGGCGTGTACGCGGCCGGCGATGTGCAGGTAGAAGATGCCCGCGCCCTCGACGAAGAAGCGCACCTCGTCGTCGTCGTGGGTGTGCTCGGTGAGGAACTTGGCCCGCGCGCCGGCGGCCTTGGCCGGCCACTCCGGGTCGTCCGAGGGCTGGAGGCGGATCACGTCGACCTGGATGTAGCCCTCGGCGGCGGTGATCCGGTCCACCTCGGTCCGGTACGCCGCGATCACCTCGTCCTGCGTCGCGCCGTCCGGCAACTCGACGTCGGCCGTCCAACGCTCGAACCGCACGCCGATCGGCTCCAGCGCGGCGGCGATCTCGACCGGGTCCGAGGTACGCAGAATCAACTCGGCGGCGTCGGTCTCGGGCCAAACAGTCAGCAAGGACATGACATCCCTCCTCGGCTACTGAATCGGGGCGGACACCCCAGGCGACGGATCACCCCCAAAACTACCGTCTCCCCCCAACCCACCCACTCCCAAGCCCCACCCCCCGAGACACCCACCCACAACCTGCCCAACCATCCATCCCGCCCGCCGCTCGCCAACAAGCCGAACCGCAGCCCCTCCGGCACTTGAGGACAAACCAGACCGCAACCCAACCCCCACACCCCACCGAAGCCATCCAGCCGTCCGGCGCTTGAGGACAAACCAGACCGCAACCCAACCCCCCACAGCCCACCGAAGCCATCCAGCCCGTCCGGCGCTTGAGGACAAACCGGGCCACAGCCCAACCCCGCCGACTACGGCAAGTGCCCACCCGCACGCGCCGCAACGACCGCCTCGACCCGATTGTGCGCCCCCAGCTTCCGCATCGCGGCCCGCAGGTAACTCTTGACCGTCTCCACCCCCAGCCCGAGCGCCTGCCCCACCTCCACATTGGTCCGCCCCACCGCAACCAACGCCAGCACATCCGTCTCCCGAGGCGTCAACCGCACCCCACGCGCCCCGCGAACCTCATCCGCAGGCCCGCCGGAGGCCCCCGCGCCGGCCGTCCGCGCCAACCGCCCGCACACCTCCCGCAACCGCTCCCCCAGCCCGGGATCCGTCGCAGCCCCGGCCAGCGCCAGCAAATCGGCGTACGCCAGCCGGATCTCCAACGCCGCCCACCCCGGCAACTCCGCCGCCTGCGCCATACGTTGCTCGACCTCGCGGGCAACCTCGATCTCGCGCCCGGCGTCCCGCGCGGCGTCGCAGGCCGACGTCAGGATCCCGTCGCCGAAGTCGGACGGCCGCCGCAGCGCCCCGTACAGCACCGCCGCCACCCCGCGCCCCGCCGGCAACGGCACCGGCACCGCGAACACCGCACGCACCCCCTCCGTGGTGACCGCGCGGTCGTACTCGTGGCTGATCGCCGACGCCGCGACATAGTCCACCACCCGAACCGGCCGCCGCGTGGTGATCGCCTTGCCGCCGACCCCGGTCCCGGCCACCACCGTGAGCCCCGCGAGCACGCGCGTCGAGGTCCCGCTCAGATACGAGATCACCAGCCGATCCCCCGCATCGGGACACGGACCGGCGAACGCGACGTCCACCCCGGTCCGCGCCCGAAACCGCTCGACCGCCCGACCCACCGGATCGCCGACCGAGCCCGCGTACCCGCTCATGCTTCCTCCGTACGTCCGGCCTGTGTCCGGCCCGGGACCGACCCGGGTTCGGCTCGCCTCCACCCGCCACGAGCCCCACGCCCCCGGCGCAAGGGCAACGTACTGCCGGGCCCCGCATCGCATCACCCCCATTCGGGGGTACACCACTCGCCGCCCCCGTCCACGCCCACCTACCGTCGCGACAGCAACGCAGCACCGCCCCCTCGCGCCCTCGGCACCCCCCACATCCCGACCAGGCAGGTGACCCGCGATGACCGCTTCCACGCCCCCGTCCCCGCAGCCCTCGGACGCCCCGGCCCCGAATCGCCTCGCCACCCGCCAGGGCGAACGCACGCCGCCGCTCCCGCACGAGACCATCGGCGCCAACCTGGCCCGAATCGCCGCCACCCACCCCGACCACGACGCCCTCGTCGAGTGCGCGAGCGGCCGGCGCTGGACGTACGCCGAGTTCGACGCCGCCGTCGACGACCTCGCCCGCGCCCTGATCGGCATCGGCATCGAGGCGGGCGACCGGGTCGGCATCTGGTCGCCCAACTGCGCCGAGTGGACCCTCGTCCAGTACGCCTCCGCCCGGGTCGGCGCGATCCTGGTCAACCTCAACCCGGCCTACCGGGTGCACGAGATCGAGTACGCGCTGACCCAATCCGGCACCAGACTGCTGGTCGCCGCGTCGCGCGTGAAGACCAGCGACTACCCGGCGATGGTCGCCGAGGTCCGCCCCGCCTGCCCCGACCTGGAACGCGTCGTACACATCGGCACCCAGGACTGGCCGGCGCTGGTCGCCGAGGGCACCGCGGTCTCGGTCGAACGGTTGCGCGCCCGCGAAGCCACGCTGCGTCCCGAGGATCCGATCAACATCCAGTACACCTCCGGGACCACCGGCTTCCCCAAGGGCGCGACCCTCTCGCACCGCAACATCCTGGGCAACGGCTTCCAGGTGGCCGAGACCCAGGGCTGGACGGCCGCCGACCGGGTCTGCCTGCCGGTGCCCTTCTACCACTGCTTCGGCATGGTGATGGGCAACCTCGGCGCGACCAGCCACGGCGCGTGCATGGTCGTCCCGGCCGCGCTGTTCGACCCGGCCGCCACGCTGCGCGCCGTGCACGAGGAACGCTGCACCGTCCTGTACGGCGTCCCGACCATGTTCATCGCCGAACTCGCGCTGCCCGACTTCGAGGCGGGCAAGTACGACCTCTCCACGCTACGCACCGGCGTGATGGCGGGCTCACCCTGCCCGATCGAGGTGATGAAGCGGGTGATCGACCGAATGGGCATGACCGAGGTGACCATCTGTTACGGCATGACCGAGACCTCGCCGGTGTCCACCCAGACCCGCCGCGACGACTCGCTGGAGCGCCGCGTCGGCACGGTCGGCCGAGTGCACCCGCACCTGGAGATCAAGGTGATCGACCCGACCACCGGCGCAACCGTGCCCGAGGGCACCCCCGGCGAATTCTGCACCCGGGGCTACTCGGTGATGCTCGGCTACTGGCGAGACCCCGAGCGCACCGCCGAGGTGATCGACACGGACGGCTGGATGCACACCGGCGACCTGGCCACGATGGACGCGGACGGCTACGTCTCGATCGTCGGCCGGATCAAGGACATGGTGATCCGCGGCGGCGAGAACGTCTATCCGCGCGAGATCGAGGAATTCCTGTACGGCCACCCGGACATCGAGGACGTCCAGGTCGTCGGCGTGCCCGACGAACGCTATGGCGAGGAACTGATGGCCTGGATCAAACTCCGCCCCGGCGCCCCCGAACTCACCGCAACCGATCTCCGCGACTTCTGCACAGGCCGCCTCGCCCACTACAAAATCCCCCGCTACGTCCACCTCGTCGAAACCTTCCCGATGACGGTGACCGGCAAAATCCGCAAAATCGAAATGCGCGAACGCTCCATCGAACTGCTCGACCGGGAACCCACCTGACCACCCCGGGAACTGACGCCCGCTCCGAAAGACGACGCGGCCCGGCCCCGAACCGGGCCGCCTCGGATCCCGGGCCGGATCCCGGGCCGACCGCCGCGCGATGGACCGGGGTATCCCGAGGTACGGCAACAGCCGGCCGTCGTGGTCGATCGTCCCGGCGTCGTGGACGGTGACGATGCCGCCGTGGTGGAGCGAGGCCAGGGTCCGGGCCTCGCGGGCGAACCGCCCTGCCGCCTCCGGGTACTGCACGACGCCGGTGACGAACTTGACGGCGACCCGCCGGTCGAGCGTGAGATCCAGCGCGTCCCAGACTTCCCCCAACCCGCCTCTGCCCAGGACGTGCTCCACGCGGTAGCGGGCCCCCGATGATCGTGCCCCCGCCCGTTATCGCCGTTATGGGCACCCGGTCGCACGGCATCGTGCTCGATCGCTCCGACGGGCCCGGCTCCCGGCGCCGCCGCCTGTTCACGCGTCGCGGCGGGTGAAGCGCAGGCCGCCGAGGAGGAGGGCCGCCGCCGTATATCCCGCGAGCAAGGTGATGCCTGGCCAAGGGCCTATGGGGAGTTGGTCGAGGTTGCGGGTGTAGGTCATGGCCAGGCCGGCAGTCGTGGGTGGGAGCTTTTCGAGGCGGTCGTGCCAGGTGGCGTCGGTGATGGTTTGCACGAGGAGGGGGAGGATGTAGAGGAGGGTCAGGAGCACGGTGACGGCGCCGGCCGTGTCGCGGACCGTGATGGCGACGCCGAAGGCCAGCAGGGCGATCAGGACCAGGTAGAGGACGGTGCCCGCAGCTGCGCGCAGGGTCGGGCCGTCGGTCGGGGACAGGGCGGGGTAGCCGTGCTCGGGGGTGAAGCCGTTGCCGGCCAGGATCGTGCGCCCCGCCCAGAGCGACCCGAGCACCGCGAGCGTGCTCGTGGCCGCGACCAACGTCACCAGCAGTAGTGCCTTGCCGGTGAGCAGCGTGAGTCGGCGTGGGAACGCGGTCAGCGATGTCTGGATCATCCCGGTGCCGTATTCGTTGCCGATCACCGACACCGCGAGCAGGACGACCGCGATCTGGCCGACCCGGACGCCGGTGAGGCTGTCCTTGGTGGTGTCCTCGAGGCAGCCGGCCGGCGTCGGGCAGTGTGCGGTGTGCATGGTCGCGGTGGTCAGCGCGCCGACCAGCACGGTGGCCACGATCAGGCCGAGCAGCAGCCATCCGGTCGAGCGCACCGTGCGCAGTTTGGTCCATTCGGCGTGCGCGGCGTTCTTCATGTGTCCCGCCGGTGCAGCAGCCATCCGGCGACGACCAGGGCCACCGCGGCGTAGCCGCACATCACGCCGAGCCCGGTCCATGGCCCGATCGTGCTGTCGTAGCGGTCGAACGTGCGCTGGATGGCGAACCCGGCCGCGGGGGTGAGCCGTTCCAGCCAGGTCGCGGTGGACACCGACAGACCGCCGCCGACGATGCGCGGGATCAGCAGCAGCGCGAGCACGATGGCGATCGCGGGGGCGGCTCGGCGCAGGATCGCACCGATCGCCAGCGCGAACATCGCGACCACCGCGAGCAGCGCGGCCGTGCCGATCAGCGCGCGCAGCACGTTGGGGTCGGAGAGCCCGGCCGGTATGCGGTTCTTCGAGCGTTCCACCGGGCCGGTGACCAGGAACGCGCCGAAGGTGCCGACCAGTCCGGCGACGAATGTGGCCGCGCCGATCACGATCGCCTTGGCGGCGAGCACCCGGCCGCGACGGGGCACGGCCGCGAACGTGGTGCGAATCGTGTCCCGGTGGAATTCGGCGGTGATCGACAACACGCCGAGTGCCACCACTGCGATCAGGCCGATCAGCACGCCGCCGAGCATCGTCTGGGTGCCGTCCTCGCCGAACCGGTCCGGGCCGATGTCGCCGATGCCGATCACCGTGAACGTGCCGCCGGCCTCGGTGAAGCCCGGCGGTGGGCCGGCGCCGGGGCGATCGAGCGCGGGGCCCGAAGGGCCGGTCGAGCCGTCCGGTCCGACCCGCTTGTGCCAGGTCCCGGCCGGCTGTTGCGGCTGCGCGGGGGTCAGGCTCACGTGGTCGAAGGTGGCCTTGCCGGTGGTGTTCTGCCCGGAGATGCCCTCGTTGCCGAACTGCCGCTCGACCTCGACGGCGTCCGGCGAGCCGACGTACAACCCGATCCGGGCGGTCGGCGGGAGCTTGCCCGGATCGACCCGGCCGACCCGGCGCCACGCGGTGCCGTCACTCGACTCGTACGCGGTGATCGTGTGACCGGCCCGGACCAGCTTGAGCCAGCGCGGCGCGGGTCCTCCGCCACCCGCCTGGTCGCGGTCGTATCCACTTTGCAGCCGGACCCCGTGGTCGGGGGTGACCACCACGGCCGCGTACGCCGCGCCGGGCGCGTCGCTCGCCCGGATCATCAGGCCCGCCTTGGCCAGACCGGCGCTGCGCTCCTGCGTGTTCACCCGGGCGACCAGCTCGCCGTCGCCCGTCAACTCGCGCTCGACGAATTGCCCGCCGTCCACGAAGTGCTCGGCGAGCTTGACCTTGCCGCCCGTACCGCCGCCCGCCACCTCCCGGGTGCCGCCGGAGCCGCCCGCGATCAGCAGGCCGACCAGCACGGTCAGCACGGCCGCCGAGATCAGCGTGAGCAGCCATCGGCGGACCGATCTGAGCTTGGTCCACTCGGCGAGCAGCAGTCGACCGAACGTGTCCCGCCCGCCGGTCAGCGGGCTGCGGTACGGCGTGATCGTGGGGGCGCTCATGCTCGCTCCTCGACCTCGGCGGCGCGGAAGTCGACCGCGTCCCGGGTGAGTTCCATGTATGCCTCCTCCAGCGAGGCACGGTGCTCGGCGATCCCGGAGAACGGCACGCCGTGCTCGGTGAGCAGCCCGATGATCCGCTCGGCCGACAAACCGGTGACGGTCAGCGCGTCGCGCTCGGTCGCGGCAACCGTCGCGCCGACCCCGGTCAGCACGGTCATCGCCTCGCGGCGCTGCGCGGTACGCAGCACGATCCGCCCGCCGGAGGCGACCGCGAGCAGCTCGCCGATACTCGTGTCGGCGATCAGTCGACCGCGACCGATCACCACGAGGTGGTCGGCGCTGTCCTCCAGTTCGCTCATCAGGTGGCTGGACACCAGCACCGCGCGACCCTCCGCGGCCAGTGAGCGCAGCAGCCCCCGGATCCACATCACCCCCTCGGGATCGAGGCCGTTGACCGGTTCGTCGAGCATCAGCATCGGCGGGTCGCCGAGCAGTGCGCCGGCGATGCCCAGCCGCTGCCGCATGCCGAGCGAGAAGCCGCCCGCGGGCCGGCGCGCCGCCGACGTCAGGCCCACGGTCTCCAGCACGTCGTCCACCCGGCGCGCGGGCAGGCCGTTGGAGTGCGCCATCCACAACAGGTGGTCGCGGGCCGGGCGGGCCGGATGCAGCGCCGCCGCGTCCAGCAGCGAGCCCAGTTCGCGCAGCGGTGTGCGCAGCGTGTGGTACTGCCGGCCGCCGACGAGCGCGGAGCCGTCGTCGGGGCGATCCAAGCCGAGGATGATCCGCATGGTCGTGGACTTGCCGGCGCCGTTGGGTCCGACGAAGCCGGTGACCTGGCCCGGCTCGACGGTGAACGACAGCCCGTCGACGGCGGTATGCGGACCGTAGCGCTTGCGCAGGCCGCGCACTTCGATGGTTGCTTCCATGTCCACGAGGCTATGAATTCGGCCGGCCCCGGGGCATCACGCGGGCGAGCCAACTTGGCCTCCCCGCGTGGGGGGAAGCCCTGGGACGGTCTCCCCGATGCGGGGGAGACGGATTCCCCGGCCCGGGGGAAGCCGGCCGCGGGGCCCGACCGAGACAATGGCGCCATGAAGCACAGCGATCCGATCCCGGGCCGCGTCCCCGACCTCGATCGGTGGCGCGGCGAGTCGCTGTGGCGCACCCGAGCGGGGCGCGCACAACCCTGGCGAACACAACCCTGGCGAACACAGCCGTGGCGCGCGCAACCGTGGCGCCGAGAAACCCTGTTGTTCTCCTTCGGCGCGGGGGTGGCGCTCGCCCTGTTCTCGCTGCCGGAGACGGTGGTCCGCACCGCACCGCGCTCCGGCCAGGCGGCGGGCACGTTGTCGATCGCACTGATCCTGGGTCTGTGCGCGACGGTGCCGTTGGTGTTCGCGCCGCGCCGGCCGGCGACGGTCGCGCTGACGGTGACCGCGGCGGCGGTGCCCACCGGCGTGCTCTACCAGGGTGTCCCCGTCGCCGCGTCGATCGCGACGCTCGCCGCGTGGGCTGCGCTGGTGCGGATACGGGTGCGCGGCGCCCGCACCCGTACCGCCGAGCGGGACGCCTCCCGGCACGCGATCGAGAGCACCCTGCTCGAATTCACCGCACGCGGCGAACGGGCCAGGATCGCCCGGGAGTTGCACGACGTGGTCGCACACCACATCTCGATGATCTCGGTGCAGGCCGAGACCGCCCGCCTGACCACTGCGGGGATGCCGAAGGAGGGCGCCGAACGGCTGCTCGCGATCGGCGACACGGCCCGCACCGCGCTGACCGAGATGCGCCGCCTGCTCGGGGTGCTGCGCGAGGACGCCGGCGCCGAGCCGACCCGCCGGCCACAACCCGGCCTCCAGCAACTGCTCGATCTGATCGACGAGTCCAGGGACTTCGCCGGCGCGGGCATGCGGCTGATCGTGCACGGGCGGATCGCCGTGCTCGATCCGGGCGTCGAGCTCGCGGCCTATCGCATCGTCCAGGAGTCGTTGACCAACGCTCGCCGCCACGCACCCGGAGCCGCAGTGGACGTGCTGCTCGACTACTCCGACGAAGACCTGTTGCTGGTCCGCGTGCGCGACAACGGGCCGGGCCCGCGCACCGGCGCCGGCTCGGGCGGGCACGGCCTGCCGGGCATGCGCGAGCGCGCCGCGAGCGTGGGCGGCGAGGTGTGCGCCGGGGCGACTCCGATGGGCGGCTTCCTGGTCGAGGCCACGCTCCCGGCCCCCCGACCGACGGGCATCGGTGGGCCGGCGGCCACCGGCGGCATACCGGGCGCCGGTGGGCTCACCGGCACCGGGAGCACGGGGTGAGCGGGCAGGCGACGTTGCGGATCGTGGTGGCCGACGACCAGGAGGTGGTCCGGGCCGGTTTCGCCGCACTCCTGGACACCCAACCGGACTTCGTCGTGGTCGGCACCGCCGCGGACGGTGCGGAGGCGATCGTGCGCTGCCGCGAGCAGCGGCCCGACATCGTGGTGATGGACGTGCGGATGCCGGTCATGGACGGCATCGAGGCGACCCGGCTCATCCGCACCGGCGGCACCGACGGCGAGCCGCCCCGAATCCTCATGTTGACCACGTTCGACCTCGACGAGCACGTCTACGACGCGCTGGTCGCGGGTGCCGGCGGGTTCCTGATCAAGGACGTGACCGCCGAACGCCTCTTCGACGCGGTGCGCGTGGTGGCCGCCGGCGAGGCGCTCCTCGCGCCGAGCGTCACCCGCCGGCTGATCGGCGAGTTCACCCGTCTGCGACCGCGCCCGGCCCCGGCCGGTCTGGCGGACCTCACCCCCCGGGAGGTCGACGTGCTGCGCCTGGTCGCCGAGGGCCTGTCGAACGCCGAGATCGCCGCGCGCCTGGTGGTCGGCGAGGAGACGGTCAAGTCGCACGTGAGCCGGGTGTTGCGCCGACTGGGCCTGCGCGACCGGGTCCAGGCGGTGGTCATCGCGTACGAATCGGGCCTGGTCGTACCGCGCACCGGCAGCCGCTGAACCCACCGGCCCCGCGGCGCTCGCGGCCCGCCGCACCCGCGCGAACCCGGCTCGGGGCGGCGTCGGCGAGTCCGAGTGCGTGTCCGGCGCCCGCCGGGAGATCATCGAAGGATGAATACGACAGTGCACCTCGCCCAGCAGGCCGAGGCGGACGAATTGCTCGGACGCAGTGCGTTGGCGGCGCTGGTCGGCATGCTCCTGGATCAGCAGATCCCGATGGAATGGGCCTTCGCCGGCCCATACACGATCTCCCAACGCCTGGGCCGCACCGACCTGGACGCGCACGAGATCGCCGAGTACGACCCGGACGGATTCGCCGAACTCCTGTCCGGCAAGCCTGCCGTGCACCGTTATCCCGGGTCGATGGCCAACCGCGTGCAGCAGTTGTGCCGATACCTGGTCGAGCACTACGACGGCGAGGCGGGCGCGGTGTGGGCCGACGCGGCGACCGGCACGGAGTTGCTCAAGCGTCTCCAGGAGTTGCCTGGCTTCGGGAAGCAGAAGGCACAGATCTTCCTGGCCCTGCTCGGCAAGCAGTACGGCGTGACCCCGAAGGGTTGGCGCGAGGCGGCCGGCGGCTACGGCGAGGTCGGCTCGTATCGGTCGGTGGCCGACATCACCGGCCCCGAGTCGTTGGCCAAGGTTCGCGCGTACAAGCAGGAGGCCAAGCGCGCGGCCAAGGCCGCCGAGGCGGCGAAAAACTCCTGACCGACCCGATGCCGTGGCCGGGCCCTCCACCGCCTCCCGACCACGACACCGTCCGGGAGGCCACGCACGCAGCCGTCGGCCGCAGCCAAAGCCCGCCACCACTGTCAGTCCCACACCCGACACCAACCCGGGCCCGGCCCTGAGCCCCGGCCCTGGCCTGCGGCCCCCGGCCCCCGGCCCCCGGACCGTGACGCACCGGCCGCGAGCCCTCGCCCCACCACCGATCACGAACCCGGCATCGCCCCGGCCGCCCCGGCCACCGTCGAATCCGCCGCCGAGGCCACCGAGGCTCCCAAAGCCGCCGGCGTCCCGGAAGTCCCCGCGGTCCCCGCGGTCCCGGAGGTCCTCGAAGCCCCGGCAGTCCCCGAAGCCCCAGCCCCCGCGCCCCGCCCCGGCCGCGGCAAGAACAGCGCCGCCGTCGCGGTGAGCAAGGTCGCCGCGCCCAGGATGTACCAGGCCCGGTCGTACCCGTCGAGCGTGGCCGGCGCACCCACCGCCGCGACGAACACCGCGACGCCGAGCGCCGCGCCGACCTGACGCAGCATGGTGATCACTCCCGAGCCGGTGGCGAACCGGTCCGGGGTCAGTGCGCCGGTCGCGGTGGCGATCAGCGTGGGCAGAATCAGGCCGACACCGATCCCGGTGAGGATCGAGCCGGGCAGCAGGTCGCTCGCGTAGTGCGCGTGCGGTTCGAGCCGGGCGATCCACCACCCCAGACCCGCGCTGAACGAGAGTCCGCCGACCACGACCAACGGTCCGGGTCCGAAGCGGGCCACGTAGCGGCCGGCCACAATGCTCACGAACGGCACGCACAGCGGTCCGGGCACGGTGCCCAGCCCGGTGCGCAGCGCGCTCCAGCCCCACACGGTCTGCATCCACATCGTGCCGGAGATCAGCATCCCGGCGAACGCGATCCCGAACAGGATGTTGGCGATGCCCGAGACCGCATAGGTGCGGTTGCGCACCAGTGCGCCCTCGACCACCGGGCGCGGATGGCGCCCGTTGCGCAGCAGGAAGCCGGCCACGAACATCAGGGTGAGCACCCAGACGCCCACCGTACGACCGGACGACCAGCCCCAGTCCGGCGCGCGCACCACACCCAGCGACAGCGCGCCGATCGCCACGGTCAACAATGCGGCGCCGAGCAGGTCGGGCAGCGGCCCCCGGTCGGTGGGCGCCGGGTCGGGCAGCCGACGCGCGCCGAGTACCAGCGTGAACACGCCGATCGGCAGGTTGACCAGGAAGACCCAGCGCCAACCGGGTTCGAGCAGCAGCCCGCCCAGGATCGGACCGAGGGCTGCGGCGAGTCCGCCGATCGCGGCCCACGCACGGATCACCGCGCCGCGCCGCTCGGCCGGATAGGAGGTGAGCAGCAGGCCGAGCGACGCGGGCATCAGCAGCGCGGCGCCGACCGCCTGGGCGAGGCGGGCGATCACCAGCACCGCGAGCGTGGGCGACGCGGCGCACAGCGCGGAAGCCACGGTGAACACCGCGATTCCGGCCAGAAACGCACGCCGGTGGCCGATCCGGTCGGACAGGCGGCCGGCCGGTACCAGGAGCGCGGCGAATACCACGGTGTAGGCGTTGAGCACCCAGGACAGGTCGGCGAGCGAGGCGTCGGACCAGGTCTCGGCCAGCGACGGCATCGCCACGTTGACGATGAACAGGTCGAGATTGACGAGCACGACGCCCGCGCAGACCAGGACTGCGGCGAGCGCGCGTGGCGGGTGATCCGGATCGGTGCTGGCCATGACGGCGCGGCCTCTCGGTCGAGTTCTGTGACGAAACTCAAAGTAGGGCTCGTAAGTTCTATAATGCAACTTACTGAGTTCCATGAAAGGACTCACCCGTTAGGATGACGCCATGCGTCGGAAGAGTTTCCAGGAGATGCCCTGCTCGGTCGCCCAGTTCCTGGAGGTGGCCGGAGAGTGGTGGACGATGCTGATCGTGCGGGACGCCTTCTTGGGCGTGACCCGCTTCGACGACTTCCACGAGCGGCTGGGCATCTCCCGCAACGTGCTCACCCAGCGGCTGGAACACCTGATCGAACACGGCGTCCTGGTCCGCGAGGCGTACCAGGACAAGCCGGCACGCTACGACTACCGACTGACCGACAAAGGCCGCACGCTGTGGCCGGTCCTCAACGCGATGCGTCAGTGGGGCGACCAGTGGGCCGCGCCGGACGGGCCGCCGCTGATCGTCACGCACGCCAACTGCGGCCAACCCTCCACGGCCGTACACGTCTGCTCACACTGCGGGGAACCGCTGACCTCGCACGACCTGCGCGCCTCGGCCGGCCCCGGCGCCCGGGGCAGCCTCCTCGACGGCCTGCCCCGCCGAGCCACGCCCAGCGCCTGAAGCGACACCCGGCACCCGAAGCAGCACCCGCACCCGAGCGACGGCCGAAGCGGTGCCCGGCACCCGAGCGACGCCCGCCGGCCGAAGTGATGCCCGGCACCCGAAAGCCGGCGGACCACAAGCCGCCCCACACCCGAGAAGCCGACGCCGGCAAGCGCCGGCCGAGCGATCACAGCCCGGCCGGCATTCAAGCCGAATACCCGAAGGTCAGAGCTCCGGCGGAGCCGGCGGCGCCGCCGGCAAAACGGTGAACCCGAGCTTCGTCAGCGCCCGCGAGACCTCCGCCGCGCTGAAATCACGCGGAAGTTGTCCCGTGATCACCGATCCCACCTGCTTGACCGGATAGGTACGGCGCCCGATACGGACCGATTCGCCGGTGATCGGGTCGGGCTTGACCCCGCTCATCGCACGCTCCACCTCGTTCATCTGCAGGTGGAAGGACTGGCCAGCGATCGTGCAGCGCATATTGCCTCAGCAAAGGAAGGGGTGAGTGCTACCGGTGTGGCAAGTCTTGCGCAGTCCCGGCCGCAAGCACAGTCCACGACCGCCGTCCGAGGGCCGGCCGGGTAATACGGGGTGATATGTCACATCGTGTCGGGTCGGGTTCCAGCCTCGTACACCCATCCGGCAAAAGCGGAATGACTCGTTCCACCGCAGACAACCCCTACCGTCGTCTGTCACCCTGCTCCGGGCAGTGACCAACCGTCGACCATCCGGAGTTACCTCGGGGAGGACGAACGTGAACAGGCTCCCGAACGCGCCCGTCACCACAAAGGTCGCGTCCCCACCGCTAAAGGTCGCGTCGACACCGTTGTGGGCGGAGTTCGGCCGCACACTGCGGACCCGGCGCCGCCTGGCGGGAATGACGCAGCAGCAGCTCGGACTACGCGTCGGCTACCACCACAGCCTGATCAGCAAGCTGGAGGCCGGCCTGCGCGAGCCGCCCGCCGGCCTACCACGCCGACTCGACGATCTCCTGGACACCGGCGGGGACCTGTCCGCGCTGTTGACGAGCCGATCGATCCCGCCACCCGCCCTGCACCGCACCCACTTCTCGGTGATCCCCGGCGGCGAGGCGCCCGCCGGCCTGGCGCCGCTGGCCGACCGGTTCTGGCCCGATCGGCTGCCCTACCACGGGCTGCCCTGCCCGCTGCACGGCAAGGACGGCTGCCACGAGTGCGAGGTGCCGCCGTACGCCGACGCGCTCACCATCCTGGGCGGCATCGACGGGAACAACCCCGCCGGCGTCGATCCCGACGTCGTACACGTGCTCACGGCCCTGCTCGGCGGCTACACCCAGGCCGGTCTGCACGGCGGCGCCACCACCGGGCTGGTCGGCTCGGTCGAGTACGTGCTCCGCCGGATCGTCAGTTGGGCCGAATCGCTCAACGCGCACGGCCGTTCGCCGCACGCGCAGTTGCGCTTGGCCGCCGACTACGCCCAGTTGGCCGGTCGGTTCCGGATGCAGCAGGGGCAGAGCGTGATCGGCATGGCCTGGTACGACCGTGGGCTCAACTGGGCCGACGTGTGCGAGAGCGCGGGCGCCCGCGCGTCGTTGCTCGGCGACGTGTGCTCGCTGGCCCGGCTGGACGGCGACGCGGCGGCGGCGCTGGCCTACGCCCGCGCGCTGGAGGCGGTGGATCCCGATCGGGCCTGGATCACCACGCTGGCCCAGCTGTACCAGGCGCGCGGCCACGCGCTCGACGGCGACATCGCCGAGTGCCGCCGGCGCATCACCACCGCACACCGACACGTGAATCGCTTCGACGAACGCGACCGGGACGAGGCGCCGTGGTTGACCGGCTTGGCCGGCCGCCTGCGGATGGAGGCCACCATCGGCGGCGCATTGCGCGACCTGGCCGCGCGCACCGGCGACCTCCCCTCGGCGCGCTCGGCGGTCCGGTCGGTGCAGGCAGCGCTCGACCTGCTGCCGGTGTCGATGCGACCGGCGCGGGTGTTGCTCACCGTGCGCCTGGCGGACGCGCTCGCGTGCGCCGGCCAACCGGACGCGGCGGTGCTCGCCGCCGCGCCGGTGGTGCACGAGGCGGCGGGCCTGGGCACGGCCACCACCAATCGGGAACTACTGAGCCTGCGCCGACGTCTGAGTCGGCATTGGAGCGATCTGCCCGAGGTCCGCGACCTGTTGGAGCAGATGCCCGGTCACTGAGAGGCGGATCGGTGCGGCTCCCGGGGTCGTCGGACAATCCCGGAGCGGGCACCGAAAACCAGCGAACGGCCGCCCGATCGGTTGACCCGGCACTCCTGCGACTCCCGGGATCTGCTCGGCGTTTGCCAGAATTTGCCGGCCGTTGCCGATCACTTCACCAAGTCCCCACCCCCGTGTGAGTGTTTCGCTCGCTCGGGCACGAACCCGGCCTGCACGGTCGCCCGCGTCGCTCACAAGGCGTACGCGGCGCACGCCGGCGTCGTGGTCGAGGCCTGCCTTCCGCCCAAGGAGCCTCGATGAATCGCAGAACGACCACGGCCGGGACCGTCCTGGCCATGCTCGCCGGTTTGGCGATCGGCGCGGCCGGATCTTCGGCCGCCGCCGACCCGGCGGCCGCAAGCGGCCTGGACAGTCTCGCCAAGGGGCCCGACGAGCAGTACGAACGCCAGGTCGCGACCCCGTGGGTCGACGACCTCGTGGGACGGCCTACCGGGTATCACACCGTGACGGGGTCGGTCGATCGCGTCACGGCCGATCGCACGGGGTGCCGCCGCCGGTGCCGCCGGCCGGTGCCGGCAGGATGCCGGAATGACCACGAATCCCGACCATTGCGACTTCGCCGGGCCCGGGCCCGGACCCGAGTGCGCGCCCACTTCCTGGCCGGTCTCGCTTCCCGCCGACCTGCTTGCGGCGAAGTCCTTGGTCTACGACCCGAACGGGTTCGTGTGCTCGACGCCGGTGGCCGAGCCGGAGAGCGCGGAGTACGGGGCCCACGTGTTCACCGTCGACGGCGCCGAGGTGCGCTTCCGGGTCGCCGGGACCACGCCGACCAAGGTCGGCCAGTTCGTCACGCTGTGGCAGCGCTCGGCCGCCGGCCCGATCGAGCCGCTCGCCGCCGAGGATCCGCTCGACCTGGTGGTGATCAGCTCCCGGCAGGGCGAACACTTCGGGCAGTTCGTCTTTCCGAAGGCCGTCCTGCGCGAGCGCGGCATCCTCTCGGTGCACGGCAGCGGCGGCAAACGCGGCTTCCGCGTGTATCCGCCGTGGGTGAGCACCACCAACCGGCAGGCCGACCGGACCCGGGCCTGGCAGCTGGACCACTTCCTCACCATCACGCGGGATGTGCCGCCGGAGCCGGCCCGCAGCCGGGCGCTGTACCACCCGCACGACGGGCGGTAGCCGTCCCGGGCCCCGGGTCAGGGGGCTTTCGGGGCTGCGGGAGCCGGCGGAGCTCCCCCGCATGCGGCCCGGAGCCGGACCAGCGTCGTGCGCATGCCGTGGCGATTGCGCGCGGCACGGTGCGCGGGCGGGGTCCCGGTGAAGACCAGGCCGAGCAGTTCGGCGACCCGCCTACGCCAACCGTCGCGGCGCAGGTCGTTCCAGTACTCGGTGACCAGCGTCCCCTCCTCCGTCGGCGTCAGGCGATAGCCCCAGCGGGCGATCGGCAGGCCGAACGAGGTGACGTCGAAGGCGAACTCCCGGCCCGGGTCGGCGGTCACGATCCGGCACGTGGTGAACCAGACCCATGGACCTCGGCGGTTGAAGCCGACAAAGTTCCGGCCGCGCGGCCAGATCGCGAAGACTTCCGGACTCCAGTCCTTGGTCCGCCGCACATCGGCGACCACAGCGTAGACCGCCTCCGGTGGGAAAGGCACGGTCAGCGATTCCTCGATCTCCCAGACGCGCCCGCTCGTCGCCACCGGTTCGGGTTCGGGTCCGTGCTCATGAGGCTTCATGCGCGACACGCTAACACCATATGCAACGCAACGTCGCGTTGTATTTCGAGTAGGCTTCCCCGCATGAACAACGAGCAGCACACGGCGGGTGCCGGCGGCACGGGTGCCGGCGGCGCAGGCAGCGGTGACACGGGCAACGGTTCGGGTAACCGCGCCTCAGGCGACGGCACCCGCGGGAGCGGTGGGCGCGACGGGCGTGGGCCGCGCAAGTCGCGGGAGATCTTCGACGCCACGTTGGACCTCCTCGCGGACAAGGGGTACGAGGGACTGACCGTCGAGGGTGTCGCCGAGCGGTCCGGGGTCAACAAGACCACGATCTACCGCTGGTGGCCGTCCAAGGGTGCGCTCCTGGGCGCCGCGCTCACCGGCACCGGTCGGCTCGACTTCCCGCTGCCCGACACCGGCAGCCTCCGCGGCGACCTCACCGCCCTGATGAGCAAAATCGTCGCGCTGCTCACCACCGCGCCCACGGCCGACATCGCCGTCGCCACCCTCGGCGCGGTCACCCACAGTCCCGAACTGGCCGAGCACACACGGGCGTTCTTCACCGACCGACTGGCCCGCGAACAACCCCTCTTCGATCGGGCCGTCGCCCGAGGCGAACTTGCCCCGGACGCCGACCCGATGCTCATGATGGACCTCCTCGCCGGCGCCGCCTGGCTGCACCTGGTCTTCCGCCGGCTCCCGGCCGACGCGAACTTCGCGGCCCGCACGGTGGACATCGTCCTCGACGGTGCCGCCACCGCCTCGGGCGCACGCCGCACTGCGGCGAAAGCGACCCGGTAGTCCCACGGGGGCGCGGAGCAAAGTGGTCGGGGCATGCAGGCGTTGGATGGCCGACCACAGTCGGTCACCGCCGGCTGGGTTCCTCGGTAACCGATGGCAGTTGATGAGGCGATCACACCGGCACCGAGGCCGGGCTGTCCCGCCTCGGGATGGAACCTGTCTCGGTGGGGCTACTCGGCAGCCGGGACCAAGTTGCCCATCACCGGATTCGTCGGGCCGTCAGGCGGGCACACCGAGTTGCGGAACAGTACGCGGCACTCCTCCGGCTCGCCGTATCGCCACTCGAAGGGACCCGGCCGTCGCCCGCCATCGGGTGCCACTGTCGTCCCGACGATCTTGACGTTCAGCGGGACCGGTTCGTTCGGAGTGATCCCCGCATAGCCGGCCTTGTCCACGAGACCGACACCCACCAGTCGGTTCGTCTCCTTCTCCCGCAGTTCCACCGTCGATCCGGGTGGCCCGAACGCGGCCCAGGCGCTCCTACCCAGGCGCATCACCAGCGACGCGGGCTCTTCGACGCGCCCGGATGCCACCGCGGGATGGCTGACCGAGCCGTGGCTGGTGTTCAGAAAGTCGACGGCGTCGTTGCCTCGGATGATCCGCAGGATCACCCCCGATCCGCCGGTCGCGAACTCCCCTTGCCACATGATCCGGAAACTCAGATCGTCACTTCCATGCGCCCAGTAGTCCACCTGACACGCGGCGCGTCCCACCAGATCGCTCACCTGGTGTCCGTCCTCGCGTACATAATCGTCGACCGCTCGCTGGAGCTTGTCCGCGAGGGCACCGGTGGGCTCGTCGCGGAAGCCGGCCTTGTCTTCGGCGCAGTTGCGCCACGACGACCCGTTGTCGTTCGCCGGCGCGTCGTTGCCGTGCGTGTTCCCGTAGGACGTGAACACGATCCCGCCGGTGACCGCGAGGGTCGCCAGGCTCGCAGCGCACACCGCCACGGTTCGCCGGCGGGCGCGGCCGACCTCACGCCGCAGCCGCCCATAGGCCGCGGGGTCCGAAGCGACCGTGTCCGCGTGCACCCGCAACGCAGCCGTCAAGCGGGCCACGAGCGGGTCGTCGTGCGTGCCGTCGTCCATGTCATTCCTCATCTCGAGCGTGCTGCGGAAGGCTCGGACACAAGCGGTCGCAGGGCGGGTTCGGTGGTCAACGCTGCCCGCAACCGGGCCAGGCCGCGCGAATGTTGGCTCTTGACAGTGCCGGTGGGAGAGCCGAGGACTCGGGCGACCTCGGCTTCGGACATGTCCTCGTAGTAGCGCAGTACGAGCACGGCCCGGGTTCGCGGCGACAAGGTCGCGAGCGCGGCCCACATGTCGGTGTGCAGATCGACCAAAGCGTGCGCGTCGGGCCCGATGGCATCGGGTGGATGGGCCAGGCTCTGTTCGTGCGAAGATCGCCGCCGCCACCACGAGTTGTTGAGGTTGACCACCACACGTCGGGTGTACGCCTCCGCGCCGACACTCCGATCAATGCGCCGCCATCGGCGGTATACACGCATCAGCGCGGTCTGGACCAAGTCTTCCGCACGGTGATGATCCCCGGTCAGCAAATAGGCGGTCCGCAACAGCCGGGTCCGCGCGCCGACCACGAACTCCTTGAACTCGTGCTCGTCTTCCGCGCGCGCCCGACCCCCGATCCGACTTCCCAGACCGGCACGACCGTCCCCGTCCTCGACTTCGGCCTCGTTCATCCACACCCCGTTCCACTGCGCTGCGAACGCTTGTCGCAGGTAGTAGCCCTCGAGGCCCTCGAAAGGTTGCGCTCTCGTCCGACTTTTTGCGACGCGGCGCTCGAAGCACCGGGCTCGCCGCCTTCGAGTGTCCTGACACTCATCGCAATCCGGGAGAACTTCAGGACGAGGCCGGCAGCCCGGCTTGAGTCTCCAGTGGCTCGAGACAGCAGAGTGGGGGCATGGACGGTACGACCCTCTACTCGATCGGGGAGCTTTCCCGGCGGACCGGCTTGTCGGTCACGACGATCCGGTTCTACTCCGATTCGGGCGTGGTGGCACCGACAAAACGAAGTCCCGCCGGATATCGGCTCTACGACCTCGACGCCCTGGTTTGCTTGGAACTCGTGTGCACCTTGCGCGAGTTGGGAATGGATCTCGCCACGGTACGGCGGGTGGTCAACCGTGAACTCGCGGTGGCCGACATCGCCGCGGCGCATGCCGATGCGGTGGACGTGCAGATTCGGCTGCTGCAACTGCGTCGAAGTGTCCTGCGAGTCGTGGCCAAGCGCGGGTCCAGTCCCGAGGAGACCAATCTCATGCACCGACTCACCCGGTTGTCCGGCGAGGAACGCCGACGCCTGATCGACGATTTCCTGGACGACACCTTCGACACGGAGGCTGTGGATGCCGACCCGGTGGTCGCGGCGATGGTTCGATCCGCCACGCCCGATCTCCCCGACGACCCGTCCCCCGAGCAGGTCGCCGCCTGGGTGGAACTCGCCGAACTGGTCGGCGAGGCGGACTTCCGGGCCCGAATGCGCCGGGCGGCCCCCTACCAGGCCGGCCGACGCACGCTCGCCATCGAGACCGAGGCCGGCGACGAACTGATGGAGCTCACCCGCCGCAAGGTCACGGAGGCCAGGGAAGCGGGCATCGACCCGCTCGGCGAACAGGCCGCGCCCGTCGTCGACGACCTCGTACACCGATTCGCCGAGGTCTTCGACCGGACCCCGGACCCGGACTTCCGCAATTGGCTGGCCCGGCAGTTCGAGCCGGCCCACGACCCCCGGGTGGACCGCTACTGGCGACTCGTGTGGATCGTCCGAGGCTGGCAGGTAATCCCGGGCCTGCTCCCGATCCATCCATGGCTCATCCAGGCCCTGCGAGGCACCCCCGACGCTTGATGCCGCGCCCGGTTGGCGCGCGGCGCGTGCGTGGCCGGGTTGCGGCCTGCGCGGGACGGGCGTGTGTGGAACTGCACGCCGAAAAGCCTGATCGCAGCGTCGCCGTGGACCGGCGCAGGTCGTCGGGCCCTTGGAGAGGTCGCCCGGGCCGTCGGAGGGACGTAGCGTTGAGAGAGCGGGGGTTTTGTACATCGTTTTCGAGGCGTCGGCGGTCGATCGACACTCGGCTGTGATTGATGCCTCCGGACCTAAGGAGGAGATGATGGCTGGTCTCGTGCGTAAGAATTTCCAGGCGCCCGAGGAGACGCGCCCGTTCGAAGCGGGCATGGGCAAGGTCGATCTCGTTGCCCTGGATGCCATTCCCGTGGGTCGGGGCACGTTCGAACCGGGCTGGCGCTGGTCGAAGCACGTGAAGCCGATCGCCGGGACCGACACCTGTCAGGCGTCGCACATCGGCTTGACGCTCTCGGGGCGGATGCACATCGTCATGGACGACGGTGAGGAGATGGAATTCGGCGCCGGAGACCTCATGGTCTGCCCGCCCGGACACGACGCGTGGGTCGTCGGCGACGAGCCGTGCGTGGTGCTCGACTGGGCCGGCTTCGGCGACTACGCCAAGCGATAGTCCATCCGCGGGCACTGAGGGACCAGGCGATCTCGCCGCCGTATACGGCGCTGCCTGATACTGCGCACGGCCACCAAGTCCTCGACGTGGTCCCGGCTCAATCCGTTGAACTCCGCGTTCGTGACCTCCCACGAGTATCGCTCGGTCTGCAAGTGCGCCGGGATCAGTCCGGTTTGGTAGTCACGGCGGCGGGTTGCCGTTTCTTCGTACTCCAGCACCGCCGCATAGTTCGCGGAGAGGACGTCAGCGAACCTCGACCACCACGGTGGGTCCGCATCCCAGACCGCCATCACCATCTGTTCAAGGGTTTCGCGTTCAGTGCCGGCGAGGCCAAGCAGGTCGGCAAGGGCGTTGAAGTATGCCTCGGTGCAGAGCCGTTCGCCGGTTTCCGTGCGGGTCACCGTAGATGGACTCACGTTCAACTGTTGCCCGATGCTCGTCGCGGTCCTCTTCCCACGGGCCTTGCGGAGCCGCGCACCGAGGTCTCGTCGAGCCTTGAGATTGCCTGGACCGGTACTCGCCATCGCGTCCCCTCGTCATGACCTGCCTGGTCCAGAGCTTCGACGCCGCCCGTGCGTTCCTGACCTGTCTGTCCCTCGCGGACATCCGAGGAAGGCACCCGTCCGGTCCGGCCTTGACCGCGACGGCCGCTCAACCCGCGAACCCTCGCTCGGCCAGGATCGCGTCGATCCTCGCGCGGTGCGCCACCTCCCACGCGTCGAGCGATTCGTCGGCCTCCTCGGTCGATTTCACCCGGGCGTCCCGAAGTACCCGCTCGCGGCGCGCACCGGGTACGACCACCACGCCCTCCTCGTCGGCCACCACGACATCGCCGGCCGCAACCCACACGCCGCCGCACCGCACCCGCTCGCCGAACGGCGCGACGGCCGTCTTCGTCCCCGGGATCGGGACGACGCCACGCGCGAAGACGGGAAAGCCCATCTCGCGCACCTCGCCGAGATCCCGAATCAGCCCGTCCGCCACAAAGGCGGCGATCCCACGACGCTGCGCGACGGCGCACACGTTTGCGCCCGCCAACGCGTAGTCCACGTCGCCCGATTCGACCACGATGATCGACCCGGGCTCGGCGCGGTGAATGGCCGCGTGCAGCATGAGATTGTCCCCCGGCGCACACCGCACGGTGAACGCCGGGCCGGCGACGCGCGGCATCGAGGGCCACAGCGGACGGATGCCGATGTCCATCACCTGCGCACGGCCGAGTAGGTCGGCAAGGGTGGTCGGCGATATGTCCGCGAATCCGGCGACGTCGCTCATGTCCGTCCTTCGTTCGTACCGACGGCCGGGCGGCCCCGACGGCGGCGAGACTATCGAAGCCGGCCGCCGCGCCTTCGGACGGTCGATTCCGGCGAATGCCCAACGCTGGACCACTCTTTCGAGTGGCACAACCGCGCCGTTGCCGATCTCGCTCGGGCAACTCGCTACAACAGGAGCGGACCTGTCACGGCGACTCTGGGACGACGCGATGACGCACATGGGAATCACGACGGGACGTCGGACGGCCTCGCTGCTGGTGGCGGCGACGAGCTTGGGCGCGCTGCTGTTCGCGCCGGCGACGAACGCGGCGGCGGTCGAGCCCACGCAGGCCACCGTTGCCACCGAGACCGGCACGCGGATTCCGCTCCGGGACGCGATCGCGGGCCTGCGGGTGGCGGAGGAGAACCGGGCCGGCTACGACCGGGACGCGTTCCGGCACTGGGTCGACGCGGACAAGGACGGGTGCTCGACGCGCGCCGAGGTCCTCATCGAGGAGGCCGTCACGCCGCCCGAGATCGGCGCCAAGTGCGCACTCACCGGCGGACGTTGGTACTCGTACTACGAGGACGCCTACGTCGACGGCGCGTCCGGGCTGGACATCGACCACATGGTGCCGCTGGCCGAGGCGTGGGACTCGGGCGCGTCCGCGTGGACGCCGCAGCAGCGCGAGCAGTACGCGAACGATCTCGACCAGCCTCGGGCGCTGGTCGCGGTGACCGCCAAGTACAACCGTTCGAAGGCCGATCAGGATCCGGGCACTTGGCTGCCGCCGTACGAGGGGGCGCGGTGCACGTATCTGACGGACTGGGTGACGGTGAAGACCAAGTACGACCTGACGGTCGACACCACCGAACTCGCCACACTCGAACGGCTGGGCGCGCAGTGTCCCAACGTGCCGATTTCGCCCGGCACGCGATAGGGGCTGCGGCGGGCCGGCCTGCGGGCCGCTTCGTCCTCGAACGCCGGACGGGCCGAAGTTGGCCCGGCTAGCGTTCCCGGTTGCGCCACCGTTCCATGATTCCCACGAACTCCGCCTGGAGGAAGGCGAAGAACTCGGCCGATTCCTGGGCTCGGATGCCTGCCGGGGTGTTCGGCCCGAGGGCCTGTACGCCCTCGCGGAGGACGATCTCGAAGCGGGCCAGGAGTTTGTCGCGTTCGCTGTAGGTCTCGTACCAGAGTTCGTTGTGCAACCGGTAGCGGTCCCGGCGCGAGCCGGGTTCGCGTTCGCGGTGGACCATCCTGATCTGCGACAGGTAGGCGACCGCCGACGACACCGCGGCCGGGCTGATCTGCAACGACTCGGCGAGTTCGGCGGAGGTCATGCTCGCCGAGTCGGCCGCGAGCAGCGCAACGAACACCCGTGCGGCCATCCGTTGCATGCCGGCGTCGGCCAATTCGCCCGCGAAGCGCTCGATGTACCGAGCGACCTCGGCCTCGTCACGCACCGGCCCGTCGTCTCGCATTCGGGTCACCTTCCGCTCAGCCACTTCCCACCACCGTCCATTCATGATTCTTGACTTTTCCAAACTTCACAAGTTCCTGAAAGAAGCGTATGTTCTGAAACATGAACACGGCGATCAGTGTCTCCGGTCTACACAAGTCCTTCGGGCGCACCCACGCCCTCGACGGCCTCGACCTGCACGTCACGGTCGGCGAGGTACACGGCTTCCTCGGGCCCAACGGCGCCGGGAAGTCCACCACCATCCGCGTCCTGCTCGGCCTGATCCGCGCCGACCGCGGCGACGTCACCCTCCTCGGCGGCGACCCCTGGCGCGACGCCGTCGCCCTGCACCGCCGGGTCGCGTACGTGCCCGGCGACGTCACGCTGTGGCGCAACCTCAGCGGCGGCGAGGTGATCGACCTGTACGGCCGGCTGCGCGGCGGCCTGGACCAGGCCCGGCGCGCCGAGCTGCTGGCCCGGTTCGAGCTGGACCCGACCAAGAAGGGCCGCGCCTACTCCAAGGGCAACCGGCAGAAGGTGGCCCTGGTCGCCGCGTTCGCCTCGGACGTGGACCTCCTGGTCCTGGACGAGCCCACGTCCGGCCTGGACCCGCTGATGGAGGACGTGTTCCGGGACTGTGTGCGCGAGGAGCGCGAGCGCGGTCGAACCGTGCTGCTGTCCAGCCACATCCTGGCCGAGGTCGAGGCGCTGTGCGATCGGGTCAGCATCATCCGCAACGGGCGCACCGTCGAGTCGGGTTCGCTGGCCGACCTGCGGCACCTGAGTCGGACCACGGTGCGCGCCGAACTGCGCGGCCCGGGCGGGAGCCTGGCCGATCTCCCGGGCGTGCACGACGTGGCGGCGAGCGACGGCCACGTCGTGCTCCAGGTGGACAACGAGCATCTGGACCCGGTGCTGCGCCGGCTCGCCGAGATCGGCGTACGCGGCCTGACCAGCAGCCCGCCCACCCTGGAGGAGCTGTTCCTGCGGCACTACCGCGCCCAGGACACCGACGCCCCGCTGGTGGCGTCGCGATGACCACCGCCGTCCTCCCGCTGCCGCGCGGCGGCTCCGCACATCACCTGACCGGCACCGGCACCCTGATCCGCCTCGCGTTGCGCCGCGACCGGGTGTTGCTCCCGGTCTGGGTGCTGGTCGTGACCGGCGCCGTATCCAGCGTCGAGCGCTCCCTGGAGAACCTCTACGGCACCGGCGCCGAACGGGCCGAGCTCGCCGCCGACATGAACGCCAACAAGTCGCTCCGCGCCCTGTACGGTGCGGTCTTCGGCGACTCGTACGGCGCCCTCACCGCGTGGCGGATCGGCGGGTACGCCGCACTGCTCGCCGGTCTGATGAGCCTGATCATCGTGATCCGGCACTCCCGCGAGGAGGAGGAGACCGGCCGCCAGGAGGCGCTGTCCGCGGCGATGGTGGGCCGCCGGGCGCCGCTCACCTCGGCTCTGGCCACCGCCGCGCTGGCCGATGCGCTGCTCCTGGTGCTCTGCACGGCGATCCTGCTCGGTGCGGGCCAACCGGCGGCCGGCTCACTCGCGTTCGGCCTCACCATCGCGCTGTCCGGGCTGGTGTTCGCCGCCGTCGCCGCGGTCGCCGCGCAGCTCACCGAGAACGCCCGACTCGCCAAGGGCATCGCCGGCGCCGTCCTGGGCGTCGCCTTCGTACTGCGCGCCTCGGGCGACGCGGCCCGGGAAGCGGCCTCGGCCGGCAACCACCCGCTGGTCTGGGTGTCGCCGCTGGGCTGGGCGGAGAACGTACGGCCGTTCGCCGGCGACCGCTGGTGGGTGCTGCTCCTGCCGGTCGGCCTCATCGCCGGGTGCGTCGCACTCGCCTACACCCTCGCCGACCGGCGCGACCTGGGCGCCGGCTTCGTGCGGCCACGCCCGGGACCGGCGCACGCGCCCGCGTGGCTGGCCGGCGCCTACGGCCTGGCCTGGCGTCTGCAACGCGGCACGCTGCTCGCCTGGGCAGTCGGCTTCGCGTTCGCCGGCGCGGTGTTCGGCGGCATCGCCGACGGAGCACAGGACATCGTCGGCGACAACACCGGGACCCGCGACCTGATCCGCCGCATGGGTGGCCATGTGGCGCTGACCGACGCGTTCCTGTCCACGCTGGTGGGCATGCTCGGGCTGATCTGCGTGTTGTTCACCGCCGGTTCGGTGCTGCGGCTGCGCGACGAGGAGACGAACGGCCGGGCCGAACCGCTGCTGGCGAACACCGTCGGCCGGTTGCGCTGGGCGGGCGGGCACCTGGTGATCGCGTACGCCGGCCCCGTGCTGATCCTGGCCGCCGGCGGCCTCGCGATGGGCCTGTCGTACGGGATCACCGTCGGCGACGTATCCGGCGAACTGCCGCGCATCCTGCTCGCCGCACTCGCCCAGCTTCCGGCCGTGTGGGTGCTCACCGGGCTTGCCGTACTGGTCGTCGGTGCACTGCCGCGGCTGGCCGCGGCGGTGTGGGGCCTGGTCGGGCTGGTGATCGCGCTCGGCTGGCTGGGGCCGGTGCTGGGGCTGCCGCAGGCGGTGCTGGACGTTTCGCCGTTCGGCCACCTGCCGAAGCTGCCCGGCACCGACGTCACGGCCACGCCGTACCTGTGGCTGCTCGTCCTGGCGCTCGCACTGCCGACCGCGGGCCTGGCCGCCCTGCGCGAACGCGACCTGGACTGACAGTGCGGATGTGTGGTGGCTCCTCCGCCGGGTCCGACCGCCGGACCGGCCCCGGCCCCACATCGGGACCCGGCGGCGGAGGGAGCCGAAGCGGCCGAAAGCGGCCGAGCCTCGGCAGGGAGGCTCGGCCGCCGGCGCCGGGTTCAGCCCATCTCCTCCAGCGTCTTGCCCTTCGTCTCCTTGACGAACTTGAGCACGAACGGGATGGACAACACCGCGAAACACGCGTACATCACGTACGTCGCCGACAGGTTCCAGTCCGAGAGCGTCGGGAACGACACGGTGATCACCCAGTTGGCGATCCACTGCGCGGACGCGGCCACGCCCAGCGCCGCGGCGCGGATCCTGTTCGGGAACATCTCACCGAGGAAGACCCACACCACCACGCCCCACGACAGCGCAAAGAACAACACGAACGAGTGGGCCGCGATCAGCGCCACGGTGCCCTCGGTGTCCGGGAGCTTGATGTTCTTGCCCGTGCCGGTCCGGGCGGAGAAGGCCCACGCGACCAGGCCGAGCGAGAGCGCCATGCCGGCCGAGCCGACCAGCGCGAGCGGTCTGCGGCCCACCCGGTCGACCAGCGAGATCGCGATGATCGTGCCGATGATGTTGATGATCGAGGTGGTGAACGAGTACAGGAACGAGCTGGTCGGGTCGATGCCCACCGACTGCCACAGCGACGCCGAGTAGTAGAAGATCACGTTGATGCCGACCAGTTGCTGGAACACCGAGAGCCCGATGCCGACCCACACGATCGGCAGGAACAGGAATCCGCCGCCGCCCAGCAGGTCCTTGAACGTGGACTTGTGCTCGCGGCGCATCGCCTCCTTGATTTCGGCGACGCGCGCGTCCAGGTCGACCTGGTCGCTCTCCACCTCGGCGAGCACCTTCTTGGCCTGATCGTCTCGACCGACCGAGATCAAAAAGCGCGGCGACTCGGGGATGGTGAAGGTGAACAGGCCGTACAGCACGGCCGGGATCACCATCACGCCGAGCATCACCTGCCACGCCTCCAGGCCGAAGAGCAGCTTGCCACGCTGGTCGCCGTCGGCGAGGTTGAGGATGCCCCAGTTGACCAGCTGCGAGACCGCGATGCCGGTGACGATCGCGGCCTGCTGGAAGGAGCCGAGCCGACCGCGATAGGCGGGTGGGGCGACCTCGGCGATGTAGGCCGGGCCGATCACCGAGGCCATCCCGATCGCCATCCCGCCGAGCACGCGCCACATGGCCAGGTCCCACAGCGCGAACGGCAGCGCTGAGCCGACCGCACTGACCGCGAACAACACGGCCGCGATCTGCATCACCCGAATCCGGCCGATCCGGTCGGCGATCCGCCCGGCGATCGCCGCGCCGATCGCGCAGCCGACCAACGCTGCGGCGACCACCTGGGCGAGCAGGCTGGATCCGGGCTCGAACTTGCCCCGGATGCCCTCGACCGCGCCGTTGATCACCGAGCTGTCGTAGCCGAAGAGGAAGCCGCCCATCGCGGCGGCAGCGGTGATGAAGATGACGTGGCCGAGGTGTTCCGAATAGGTGTCCCCACCCGGCTGTCCGGTCGTCGATGTGCTGCCGGCCAACGCCGCCTCCTGCGCATTGTGCACCTCGTCCCGATCCGGCGCGGTGCGTGTGGTGCCGTGGTCCAAAGAACTCGCCGGACCCTGAGAGTTGCCCGAGAACACCGCCCTAACCATGCCCATGCGCCCGGATGGCGCCCGCCCGCACGCCCGCGCTCCCCGCCGTTCACCGGTACAGTCCGCCGAATGGGTGGGGTCTGGTCCCGATGGGGAGCGGTGCTGGTCGCGTGCGCGGTCGCCGCGCCCTTCGTGCTGCTGCTCGCACCGCGCCGGCCGCGCGTCGCGGTCGTCGCCGGGATGGTGCTCGGCACCCTCCCGTGGGTGTGGATGGTGCTGACCCCGGTCGGCTCGGGCCACGCGCTCAGCCTGCTGCCGCTGCGCGATCTGGCGGCCGTACTGCGTGGCGACCCGGTGACCGCGGTGGTCCAGGTGGGCGGCAATCTCGCGGTGTTCGCGGCGCTCGGCTTCCTGCTGCCCTTCCACGCGTCGCGCTTCGCCGGTCGGGCCGGCGCGTGGCGGATCGCCGGTCTGGCCGCGTCGGCGTCCGTCACGATCGAGATCGCCCAGTGGTGGCTCGCGATCGGGCGGGTGTCCTCGGTGGACGACGTGCTCCTGAACACCTCCGGTGCCGTCATCTCGGCCGGGCTCTGCGCCGTGTGCCGAGCCGCCGCGCGTGCCACGCGCACGCACGCCGGCTGACGTCGGCGGCGTTTCCCCTGCCCGGCAAGGGAAACGACCTTGGCGGACACCCTTGACAGTGCCGAGAGGGCGGGCCTAATTTCCTCTACAACTCTTAGGAAGGTTTCCTAACAGTGGCGAAGAGGAGGCCGCTCATGGCCGGCAGCACCGAGCGCGGCGCGGGAGCGTCCGGGCGGGAGCAGGCCGGGCGGCCGAGTCTTTTGCGCGCCATCAACGATCGGGCCGCGCTTGAACTCCTCTTGCGGCACGGGCGGCTGTCCCGGGGCCAGATCGGCTCGATGACGGGTTTGTCGAAGCCGACCGCCTCGCAGCTGCTCTCCCGCCTGGAGGCGGCCGGCCTGGTCGTCGGGGTCGGAACCACCGAGGGCGGCCGAGGACCCGGCGCCCAGCTCTACGAGATCAACCCGGCGGCGGGACACGTCGCGGGCCTGGACGTCACGCCCGCCCGGATCCGGGTGGCCATCGCCGATCTGACCGGACGGGTGGTGGGCGAACACGAACTGGCCACCCCACGCCGGGAAGCGGCCGATACGCCGGGCCGGATCCGGGACGCGGTGCGTGCCGCGGCCAAGCCCGCCGGGCTCGACCTCGCCGACCTCGCGCACGTGGTGATCGGCATCCCGGGAGCGTTCGACCCGACCACCGAACAGTTCCGCTACGGCCGCCACCTCGCGGGCTGGCACTCCCCCGGTGTGCTGGACCTCGTCCGCGAGGAACTCGGCCTGACCGTGGACGTGGAGAACGACGTCAACCTGGCCGCGCTCGCCGAGCAGCGAGACGGATCGGCCCGCGACGGCGGCGACTTCGTCCTGTTGTGGGTGGACGAAGGCATCGGCTGCGCGATCGTGCTCGGCGGCCGACTGCACCGAGGCTCCACCGGTGGCGCGGGCGAGGTCGGCTACATGCCGATGCCCGGCGCCCCGCTGCCGCACGACGTCAGCCGCCGCAATACCGGCGGCTTCCAGCAACTCGCGGGCGCGCCCGCCGTGTTGTCCCTTGCCCGGGCCTACGGGGTGGGCAGTCGTACCGCTCCGCAGGCGGTCGCCCGAGCGGTGCGCGCGACCGAGTCGCGCGGCGGAGCCTTCCTCGACGAGCTGGCCAACCGGCTGGCGGTGGGCCTCGCGGTGATCGTCTCGGTGCTCGATCCGGGACTCGTCGTCTTGTCGGGGGCCATCCCGATGGCCGGCGGCGAGGCACTGCGCTCACGCGTGGTCGACGAGTTGCATCGCCTCGCGATCGCGCGCCCACGCGTGGTGCTCGGCGACGTACCGGCCAATCCCGTCCTCGCCGGCGCCGTGCACGCGGCGCTCGACGTCGCCCGCGACGTCGTCTTCACCACGACCTGACGCATCCTCGCCCGACCCGGTACCGCGCACACGAAAGCCCTCGCTCGCGATTCGGCACCGCACTCCCACCGCGGCGTGCCTCCGACCGCGCGCTCTGTCGCTCGACCCGCACCACCGCAAGGCCCCCGGCGCCGCTCGTCCCGGCCGCGCCGTCGCCATCTCCGGAGGAGGACCCAGTGCACAGACTCCCACGGCTCCGTCGTTCCATCACGACCCTCGCGTGCGCCGCCACGCTCGCCATGCTGGCCTCCGCGTGCGCCGGCGACGACGGCGGCTCGGGAACCGGTGCGAACGAGGCGCCCGACAAGAAGGTCACCATCACCTTCTGGCACGGCTGGAGTGCCGAAAGCGAGACCAAGGCGGTCAAGGACCTGGTCGCCAAGTTCAACGTGAAGCACCCCAACATCAAGGTCGACATCGTCTCCAACGTCACCGACGACAAGATCACCCAGGGCATCCGCTCCGGCAAGGGCCCGGACGTGGTCTCCTCGTTCACCACCGACAACGTCGGCCAGTTCTGTACGTCGGGCTCGTGGACCGACCTGGCGCCGTGGCTGGCCAAGTCCAACATCGACCCCGCCGCGACGTTCCCCAAGCCGGTCCTGGACTACACCCAGTTCCAGGGCAAGCGCTGCGCGCTGCCGCTGCTCGCCGACTCCTACGGGCTGTACTACAACAAGGACATGTTCGCCGCCGCGGGCATCACCGCGCCGCCGAAGACGTTCACCGAACTGACCGAGACCGCCAAGAAGCTCAACCAGCTCAACGGCGACGGCACGTTCAAGGTCGCCGGCTTCCTGCCGACCTTCCACGCCTACGAGTTCTCCGCCGCGCACACGCTGGCCCAGTTCGGTCCGACTTACCAGACACCCGACGGCAAGTCGAGCCTGTCCAAGGACCCGGTCGTCCCGCAGTTCTTCAACTGGCAGAAGCAATTCGTGGAGAGCCAGGGCGGGTTCGACAAGCTGGAGAAGTTCCGCACCACGTTCGGTGAGGAGTTCTCCGCCGAGAACCCGTTCATGAGCGGCAAGCTCGCAATGACCATGGACGGCGAGTGGCGCACCGCGATGATCGCCCAGGACGCGCCGAACCTGAACTACGGCACCGCGCCGTTCCCGGTCCCGGACGACCAGCTCGACAAGTACGGCCGCAGCTACCTCACCGGGACCACCGTCGGCATCGCCAAGTCCAGCCACCACCAGGCCGCGGCCTGGGAGTTCGTCAAGTTCGTCACCACCGACACCGACGCGCAGGTCGCGTTCTCGGAGGCGATCCACAACGTGCCCAGCACCAACGCCGCGCTGGCCGCGTCGCCGCTGGCGGGCGACGAGCACTTCAAGCCGTTCATCGACGCCTTCAAGCACCCCGCCAGCAACACCACGCCCGCCAGCCCCAACGGCGGCAAGTACCAGGTCACCCTCTCCGAGTACGCCTACAAGTGGGAGGCCGGTCAAGGCGGCGACCTGACCAAGAGCCTGGCCGATCTGGACAAGCAGATCGACACCGACGTGGCCCAGGTCAAGTGATCCGATGACCACGACCGCCCCCGCGGCGGCGAAGGTCCCGGCGGCGCTGCGCAGGCAGCGCCGCCGGCGGAACCTGCGCACGCTCGCCTTCCTGTCCCCGTGGCTGATCGGCTTCTCGGTCTTCTTCGCGTATCCGCTCGGCGCGACCGTGTACTACTCGTTCACCCGCTACGACCTGATCAACGCGCCCGTCTGGGTGGGCATGCGCAACTGGGACTACGTGCTCAACGACTACCCGCCGCTGTGGCAGGCGTTGCGCAACACGCTGTGGCTGGTCGTGGTGATGGTCACCCTGCGGGTGATCTTCGGCCTGGGCCTGGGCATGTTGGCGATCCGGCTCAAGCGCGGCGGCGGGCTCTTCCGCACGCTGTCCTACCTGCCCTACCTGGCCCCGCCGGTGGCCGCCACGATCGGCTTCGCGTTCCTGCTCAACCCGGGTACCGGACCGGTCAATCACCTGCTCGGCAACGTCGGCATGCCGCAACCGGGCTGGTTCAACGACCCGGACTGGTCCAAGCCGGCCCTGACCCTGCTCGCCCTGTGGGGCATCGGCGACCTGCTGGTGATCTTCACCGCGTCGCTGCTCGACGTGCCGCGCGAGCAGTACGAGGCGGCGGAGTTGGACGGCGTCGGGCCGTGGCAGCGCTTTCGCTACGTGACCTGGCCGGCGATCACCCCGGTGGTGCTGTTCGCCGTGGTCACCGGCGTGATCCAGACCATGCAGTACTACACGCAGGCAATGGTGGCCGGAAAGGTCGCGAGCGGCATCATCGGCAACTCCGGCCAGTCGTTCGAACCGGGCTATCCGCAGGGCACCACGCTGACGCTGCCGCAACTGGTCTACGAGGAAGGGTTCTCCACCTTCAACACGGGCGCTGCGTGCGTGATCTCGCTGCTCCTGTTCGTGATCGCGATGGCGTTCACCTTCCCGCTGCTGCGTCGCCGCTCGGGCCTGCTCGACGACGACTGAGCCCCCGGGTCGAAGACCGCCCGCACCCCCTACCGGTCACGGAACACGCATGCCGGTAGTCCCAGTTCGACGATCCACCGTGCCCAGAAGGGATCGGATCCATGGCCCAGACCGTCACGGCCGAGGCCGCCGGCATCGCGCCGCCGCTCGCGCCCGCCCGGACGCCGCCGCGCCCGCAACGGCGCAAGCGCGTACTGACCTGGATCGGCGTGCACACGCTCGCCGTCACCGCCGTACTGTTCTTCATCCTGCCGTTCGTGTTCCTGTTCCTGACCTCGGTGATGAGCAACAAGCAGGCGCTCACCAGCGACCTGTGGCCCACCTCGTGGGAGTGGGGCAACTACACCAAGGTGATGCGGACCCCGGGCTTCGGGACCTGGTGGCGCAACACGCTGATGTACGCCGGGCTCGGCACCCTGTTCACCGTGGTCTCCAGCCTGCCGGTGGCCTACGCGCTGGCCAAGTTCCGGTTCCGCTTCCGCGGCGTGGCACTGATGCTGGTGATCTCCTCGATGATGTTGCCGCCGCAGGTGATCATCATCCCGATGTACATCTTCTGGGCCAAGCAGATGCACCTGAGCGGGACGCTCTGGCCACTGATCATCCCGATGGCCTTCGGCGACGCCTTCACCATCTTCCTGCTCCGCCAGTTCCTGCTCACCATCCCGTCCGAATACCTGGACGCGGCCCGGGTGGACGGGTGCGGCGAGCTGCGCATCCTGATCTCGATCGTGATGCCGATGATCCGGCCGGCGATCGCGGCGGTCGCGCTGTTCCAGTTCTTCTACTGCTGGAACGACTACTTCGGTCCACAGGTGTACGCGTCCGAGAATCCGGGCGCATGGACCCTGTCCTACGGCCTGGAATCGTTCAAGGGCGCACACCAGGTCAATTGGAATCTCATGATGGCCGCCACGCTCCTTGTGATGGCGCCGGTGATCCTCGTGTTCTTCTTCGCTCAGAAGGCGTTCATCGAGGGCGTGACTTTGACGGGAGTAAAGGGTTGAAGCTCGCGGTGGTGGGCGGTGGGTCCACATACACGCCCGAACTGGCGGACGGCCTGGGCCGGTTGCGCGAAATCTTGCCGGTCGACGAACTCGTGCTCGTCGATCCGGTGCTCGAACGACTCGAGCCGGTCGGCGCGGTGGTGCGTCGCATTCTGGCCCGGTACGGACACCCGGCCCGGGTGGTGCTGACCGACGACCTCGACGCGGGAGTCGAGGACGCCGACGCGGTGCTCTTCCAGCTCCGGGTGGGTGGTCAGGAGGCCCGCGCACAGGACGAGGCGTGGCCGCTGGACTGCGGGTGCGTGGGGCAGGAGACCACCGGTGCGGGTGGCCTGGCCAAGGCGCTGCGCACCGTGCCGGTGGTGCTGGATGCGGCCGAACGGGTGCGCCGGGCCGCGCCGAACGCGTGGATCGTGGACTTCACCAACCCGGTGGGCATCGTCACCCGCGCGCTGCTGGACGCCGGCCACCGCGCGGTGGGGCTGTGCAACGTCGCGATCAGCTTCCAGCGTCGCTTCGCCGCGATGCTCGACGTGGCGCCGAACCGGCTGCGGCTCGACCACGTCGGGCTCAATCACCTGACCTGGGAACGCGGGCTGCACGTCCTGGACGAGCACGGCAAGCCGGGTCCCGACCTGCTCCCGACGCTGCTGGCCGAGCACGGTCCGGCGATCGCGGAGGACATCGAGCTGCCGGTGGAACTGCTGCGCGCGCAAGGCACCGTGCCGTCCTACTACCTGCGCTACTTCTACGCGCACGACGCGGTGGTCTCCGCACAGCGGCACACCACGTCCCGGGCCCAGCAGGTGGCCGCGATCGAGCGCGAACTGCTGGAGCTGTACGCGGACCCGACCCTGGACACCAAGCCGGAGTTGCTGGAACGCCGAGGCGGGGCCTACTACTCGGAGGCGGCGGTGGCCCTGGTGGCCGCGCTGCTGGGCACGGGTTCCGGGTCGGGGTCCGGTTCCGCGTCCGCAGCCGGTTTCGAGGAGAGCGAGCGGGTCCAGGTCGCGGACGTACGCAACAACGGCACGCTGCCGTTCCTGCCGGACGACGCGGTGATCGAGGTGCCGTCGCGGATCGACGCGAACGGCGCGACGCCGCTGCCGGTGGCGCCGCTGGGGCCGTTGCACTCCGGGTTGATCGCGCATGTGGCGGCGTACGAGGAGCTCGCGCTGGACGCCGCGCTGCGCGGTGGGCGCGATCGGGTGGTCGCCGCGCTGCTCGCGCATCCGCTGATCGGGCAGTACGACATCGCCGAGGCACTCACGGATCGGCTGCTTGCGGCGGGCAAGGAGCACCTGCCGTGGGCCCGGTAGCGGAGGGCGGGGCCGATTCCTCCGAATCGGCCCCGGCCGTGCTCGCGATCGACGCGGGCAACTCCAAGACCGACGTGGCGGTCGTCGACGCGAACGGTCGGGTGTGGGGGCGCGGTCGGGGCGCGGGCTACGCGCCGTACCAACTCGGCCAGGACGCGGCGGTCGAGCGGATCGCCTCGCTGGTGGAGGAGGTACTGCGGTCGGCCGCGGGGGCCGGACCGGTGGAGCACGTCGCGGCGTACCTGGCCAACATCGACCTGCCGGTCGAGGAGTTGCACCTGCGCAAGGAGTTCGAGGACCGGGGCTGGGCCCGTACGGTCACCGTCGGCAACGACACGTTCGCGGTGCTGCGTTCGGGCACGGGCGCGCCGCGCGGGGTCGCGGTGGTGTGCGGGGCCGGGATCAACTGCGTGGGCCTGCTGCCGGACGGCCGGACCGCGCGCTTCCCGGCGCTGGGGCGGATCACCGGCGATTGGGGCGGCGGGCTCGGCCTGATGGAGGAGGTGATGTGGTCGTCGGTGCGAGCCGAGGACGGTCGGGGTCCGGCGACCGCGTTGGCCGACGCGACGGCCGGGCACTTCGGTCTGGAGTCGGCGACCGCCGTGGCCGAGGCGGTGCACCTGGGCGAGTTGCCGTCCGAGCGGCTGCACGAACTGGTCCCGCTGCTGTTCCGGATCGCCGACGCCGGGGATCCGGTGGCGGGCGAGGTGGTCGAGCGGCAGGCCGGGGAGATCGCGGTGATGGCGGTGACCGCGCTGGGTCGGCTCGATCTGCTGGCGGAGGAGGCCGACGTCGTGCTGGGCGGCGGCGTCCTGGCGGCCCAGCCCCCGATGCTGATGGCTGCGGTCTCCCGACTGATCCTGCGCTCCGCGCCACGGGCGGTGCTGCGGGTGGCGATGGATCCGCCGGTGGTGGGCGCGGCCCTGTTGGGCCTGGACCGCCTGCGCGCCGACGGCCGAGCACCGGAGGACCCGACGGGCACAGCGGAGCGACGGCTGCGCGCCGGGTGGGCGGGGACGGGCTGATCGGGGCGGGCGGCGTCGGGCAGGCGGGGGTACCGGTGGTGGGGGCGCCTGTCGGATGTGGACCGGATCGGGTGGGTGCCGGCGACTGGGGTGCCGGCGGCTGTGTGCCGGGAGATCCGACGGGCGCGGCGCAGCGGCGGCGGCGGCTGCGCACCGGGCGGGGGCGTACGGCCTGATCCGGGCAGTGGTGTCGGGCGGGCGGGGAGGCGCCGGTGGTGGGCTCGGCGCTACCGGGTGCCGGCGACCGGGGCCGGGGGAACCGACGGGCGTGGCATAGCGGCTGCGGCTGCCCCGTACCGGGCGGGGCGTACGGCCTGATCCGGGCGGGTGGTGTCGGGCGGGGAGGCGTCGGTGGTGGGCGGGGCCTTCCCGCTCCCGGCGGGCGGCATCCGGGGGGTTCACGTCGGTCGCATACGATCCCGGCGGGGCGGGACGACGCGACGGGGCCCACATGATGCGGACGAGGACGACAGTGGGCGATTTCGCGTGATCGACGGTTCGGTATCGGGCTTGACCCGTGACCGCGCGACCTGGCTGCTGTACCTGCACATGGCCGCCTTCGGCTATTTCCTGTACTGCTTCGGCCCCTCCGTCACGCTGCTGGGCGACGACTTGGGCGTGAGCAACGCGGTGGCGGCGCTGCACAGTACGGCGTACGCGGCGGCCGGCGTGTTGATCGCGCTGCTCGGCGACCGGCCGATGCGCCGGTTCGGGCGTGGGCGCACGTTGTGGGCGGGCTGCGGATTGTTGAGCGCGGGTGTGTTGGCGTACTGCGCGGCCGGGGCGCCGGCCGTGTCGCTGAGCGCGGCGCTGCTGTGCGGCTTCGGCGCGTTCCTGGTGGTCAACGTGGCCGGCACGGCACTCGCGGACCACCACGGCCCGATCGCCGGCCCGAGCGCCCTGAGCGAGGCCAATGGCCTCGCGGCCGGGGTCGGGATGGCCGCACCCTTGCTGATCGGCGTGATGGACTCGTCCGGGCCGGGCTGGCGCTGGGCGATGGTGGTGGTCCCGGTGCTCTTCGGTGCCCTGGCGGCGGGCTTCGGACGGACGCAGATCCCGGACGTGGTCGCCGCGACGCCTTCGCGCACGCCGCCTGGGTCGCCTTCGCCGGAGGCGCCGCCGGAGTCCGCGGGCTCGGCGGCTCCGCCGCCCCCATCGCCTCCGTTGTCGGTGCCGACGCTTTTGCCGCCGGCATCGCCCTCGGCAAAAGCGCGGGCCTCGCGAGTCACGGGGGCCCCGCCGGTCTCGACGTCGAGTGGGTCGCTGCCCGCCGCGTACTGGTGGGCGTGGCTGCTGACGGTCTGCTCGGTGGGGGTCGAGTTCTCGCTGTCGTTGTGGGCCTCGACGCTGCTGCGCGACCGGACCGGCATGTCCGAGGGCGCCGCCGCCACCGCGATGACCGCCGTGGTGGCCGGCCTGTGCCTGGGCCGCCTGGCGGGCGGGCGGCTCGCACTGCGCATCCCGCTGGACCGGCTGTACGGCAGCGCCGTCGCGGTGAACCTGGTCGGCTTCGCCCTGTTCTGGTCGGCCACGGTCCCCTGGCTCGCCTACCTCGGCCTGTTCGTCTCCGGCCTGGGCATGTCCGTCCAGTTCCCGCTGGCCACCGCAGCGGCCATCCGCGCCGCCGCCGGCCGAGCCGACCTGGCCGTCTCCCGCCTGGCCGTGGCCACCACCCTGGCCGCCGGCGGCGCCCCGTTCCTCCTCGGCCTGGCCACCGACCTGATGCCCGTCCGCACCGCCTTCCTGCTCCTCCCCATCCTGCTCCTGGCCTCCCTCCCCATACTCCACAAAAGCACCCACCCCAAGCCCCGCCCCTGAACACGGCCCAAAAGCGCGGGCACGGCGCGACAGGCGCGGAGGCCGGGTGCGGCGGTCACGGCGCGGCAGGCGCAGGTGGGCAGCGCGAGGCAAGCCGCGCGGGCCGAGGCGAGGCGCGCCGCACCATCCGCGCGAGCCGACCGACGCCGAAGGCCCTCGCAGCACCTTCCGTTCCAGTGGTCGTCGCAACACCCCAGCTCAGGGAACGCGAGGGCCTTCGGCGCGGGTGTTCACACCATGTACGGCCAGAGTTCGACCCACGGAGCCTCGAAGCGGATCACATCGCCGACCGACAACTCCTCGAATCCCCGCGCCACATCGATCGTCACGATCCCCGGGCCCAGCCGCATCACGACCTGCGGCTCACCGTCCCGGCCGACCCATTCCAGCCGGCCCGACACCGCCACGCCGCCGCGCACGGGCGAGAACCCGGTGGTCGCCCCGGCCGGCACCCGCGTCCAGTCGGCCACGTCGTCCGGCGGATCGACCTCGACGTCGTAGCGCGCGCCCACGACCGGCAGCCGATCCGGATGGCTGCTCTCGGCGTTCCAGTAGCCGACCCCACTGCCGATCCCGGACGTGAAGACGACCCGCCTCGGCTCGGATTCCACACGGCTCACCACCCGAATCTGCATCGCCCCTCCGTCTTGACGGCGGCAGCCACCCGCTTCACCCTCCCGCGTGGGCCGTCAGCGCCGGGTGTGGGTAGTCGGCGGAACGGTGTTGGAAGCTGAGGATCTTCGGGTTCTGCACGATGCCGTCGCGGATCTCGATCGCCTTCGCGATGGTCGGGTCCGCGTCCCAGGCGGTCGGGCCGTCCATGACGGTGCCCAAATAAGGAATCAGCGCCTCGCTGATCTCCCACGTCGCGGAGTCCCACAGATAGGACGGGCTGTGGTCGACCGCGTAGTACTGGCAGTTGTCGCCGACGGTGAAGGTCGGCTCCTCGAAGGTGGTCGGATGGGCCCATTCGAACCCCATGCCGTCGTCGCACGAGACGTCGATGAAGAACGACCCCGGCCGATACTCCGGCAGGTCCCGGTCAAGCACGAACGTCAAGGGCGCGTCGGTGTCCTGCCGAATGCAGTTCACCACGATGTCGTAGCCGGCCAGATGCGTACCGAGCGGCACCGGCCCGTCCTCGGTGAGCGCGTCCAATCGCGTCGGATCGTCCTCGCCGAACCGGAAGTGGCCCATCACGACCGAGGGCATCGGCGACGCCACCGCCACCGCGTCCCGCGCGGTGAGCACCGTCACGTCCGAAACGCCCATCGCTTCCAGTGCTATCACCGCGCCCCGCGCCGTGGCCCCGAAGCTGAGCACCGCCGCCCGCATCCGGCGACCGTAGCTGCCGGTCGCACCGCCGAGCGCCAGTGCGTGCAACACCGAGCAGTAGCCAGCCAGTTCGTTGTTCTTGTGGAAGACGTGCACACTGAACGCGCCGGCTGCGGTCCAGTGATTCATCTCCTCCCACGCGATCACCGTCAGCTTGCGATCGATGCCCAGCTGGGTCATCGTCGGATCCTGCACACAGTGCGGCCAGCCCCACAGCACCTGACCGTCGCGCAATGCGGCCACGTCCTCGTGAGTGGGTTTCGGCAGCAGCACCACATCGCTCTCGGCCAGCAGCCGTTTACGCGGCAGCAGTCCGGCCACGTGCCGGGCGATCTCCGCGTCGGCGACGCCGAAACGCTCGCCGTACCCCTCCTCCAGAAACAGGTGTTCGCGCACGTCCGGGGCGATCCGCTCGATGTGCAGCGGGTGAACCGGCAACCGGTGCTCGTTCTCCTTCAGTGAGGAGCCGAGAATGCCGAGGGTCATGCGGGTCCTGCGAATCATGAGATTCCTTAGGTAGACCCCGAGTATCCGCCATGGAATGAACATGGAACTCGCACGACCGCCGTACCGCGGCCGGTTCGCCCGAGTCGGCGACCCGGCCGCGCTACGATCCGCGCCCAGTGCAACCCCGCGCAGCCACACGCGCCCGCACGGCCCCGCCCGGCCCCGCACGGCGTCCGCCCGGGTCAGCCCGGGAGTGCGCCCACCGCCTCGTCCACGCCGTTCTGCCACTGCGTGGTGATCGGGTCGGAGACCGCGATACCGGGTGTGGGCGCGCCGATCCCGCTTGCGGTGAAGGTGCTGCCGACGTGGGCCGGGTGGGCCGCGACGGTCAGGCTCGGGACGTACCGCGCCGCGCCGCCGCGGTCGTCGGTACGCAGCGCCGCGTACAACTTCCCGGCGGCTTCGATCCGCCGCACACCGCTCGGCACCGGCGGCACCGGTTGCGCCGCGCCGTCCAGGCCGGCGAAGGTCACCGTCGGGAAGCGGTCGATCGTGCAGGCCGAGCCGGCCAGGTTGGTGACGGTGACCAGCACGACGCTGCTCGCGATCGGCGGCAGCGCGTGTGCGTCGTAGCCGAGCGAGCCCTCGGCGCATGTGCGCAGGCGCCCGATGGTGCTCTGCCCGGCGCCGGCCGTCGAGGCCGTGCCCGCGACCAGGACGGACGACGCGAGGGCGAGCGTGGTGACGGAAGCGATAGTTCTCATGCACCGCCTGTATCCATCGTGCCGGTTGGCTACACGTGCCGATGTACGCGGACCTCCCACGGGCGCAGCACCATCTCGTCGATCGGCCCCGCGTTGCCGAGTACGAGCGGCGCCCGCGCCCACTCCGCCGCCAGGTCGGCCGGCGCCGCCACCGCCTCGCCGGTGAAGTTGGCGAGCACGAGCAGCGTGGTGTCGCGGTGGCTGCGGGTGAAGGCGTACAGCCGTTCGTCGTCCGCGAGCAGCATGGTGAAATCGCCGTGTACCACCGCCGGTTCGGTGTGCCGGAGAGCTATCAGCCGGCGGTAGTGGTGATACACCGAATCCGGATCGGCCACCGCCGCAGCGGCGTTGATCGTGGTGTGGTTGGGGTTGACCGGCAGCCAGGGCGTGCCGGTGGTGAAGCCGGCGTGCTCGGACGCGTCCCACTGCATCGGCGTACGGGCGTTGTCCCGACCGCGTGCGCGCAGCCCGTCCAGCACCCGATCGGGGTCCTCGCCGGCCCGCACCGCCTGCGCGTAGTGGCCCAGCGCCTCGATGTCGTGTACGTCCTCGAACGTGGCGAACGGAGCGTTGGTCATGCCCAGTTCCTCGCCCTGATAGACGTAGGGCGTGCCGCGGTGCAGGTGCAGCACGGTGGCCAGCATGGTCGCCGAGCGCACCCGGTGTTCGGGGCCGTCGTCGCCGAACCGGGAGACGATCCTGGGCTGGTCGTGGTTGTTCCAGTACAGGCTGTTCCAGCCCACTTCGGCGAGGCCGGTCTGCCAGCGGCCCAGCGAGGTCTTGAGGTCGGTGAGCCGCAGTGGCCGCACGTCGAACTTGCTCCGGCCGAAGTCCAGTCCCACGTGCTCGAATTGGAAGACCATGTCCACCTCGCCGCGGGCCGGATCGGTGAACAGTCGGGCCTGCTCCAACGTCACCCCGGGCATCTCGCCCACGGTGAGCAGGCGTTCGGGCCGACCGGCGAAGACCTCGCGGTGCATCTCCCGGAGGTATTCGTGCACCCGAGGACCGCAGATGTAGTACGGCGAGCCGTCGCCGTACAGGCCGTCCCCGTGCAGCGGGCCGTCCGGGAGGTCGGGGTGCTTCGAGATCAGGTTGATCACGTCCATCCGGAAGCCGTCGACCCCGCGATCCAGCCACCATCGCATCAGCGCGTACACGGCCTGGCGGACCTCGGGGTTCTCCCAGTTGAGGTCGGGCTGCTTGGGCGAGAACAGGTGCAGGTAGTACTCGTCGCTCGCGGCATCGTGCTGCCACGCCGACCCGGAGAAGAACGACCCCCAGTTGTTCGGCGCCGCACCCGGCGACCCCGCGCCGGGTGACCCCTCCCCCGCCCGATCGCCGGCCATGGCACCGTCCTTGCGTGCCCGCCGCCACCAATACCAGTCCCGCTTCGCGCTGTTCGGCCCCTCGCGCGACTCGCGGAACCACGGGTGCTCGTCGGAGGTGTGGTTGACCACCAGGTCCATCACCAGCCGCATCCCGCGCTCGTGCACCGCAGCGAGCAACCGGTCGAAGTCGGCCAAAGTGCCGAACATAGGTTCGATGTCCCGGTAGTCGCTGATGTCGTAGCCGTTGTCGTCCTGTGGCGACGGGTACACCGGCGACAACCACAACACGTCCACCCCGAGGTCGGCCAGGTAGTCGAGTCGCGCGGTGATCCCGGCCAGGTCCCCGATCCCGTCGCCGTCGGAGTCGGCGAAGCTGCGCGGATAGATCTGATACACCACGGCGGACTTCCACCACACGTCGTCCGCAACCCCCACACCGTCGAGTGTCATCCCTCGAACCCGCCCCCTCCACGTATCGCCCCGGCAAATCCGACCGAGGCCACCGTGACTGTCCTGCCCCACCGAACCCCGCTTCACCGGACGGCGGGCGGTCGGCGGCAAGCACGCGGCGGAGGGCTCGCAGCCGACGGCGGGCTGCGGGTGGGTCAGTTGGCGCGGGTACGGAAAGCGCGGCGGTAGGACTGGGGGTGGTGCCGGTGACGCGTTTGAAGCGGTCGCGGAAGGCGGTGGGTGAGCCGAAGCCGGTTTGGGCGGCGATGCGGTCGACCGAATGGGCCGTGGTAATCGAGCCGTTGTCGATGTAGAGCACGTCCGGGTCCGGGATGGCACTCGGCCGGCTTGGCCGTGCCGAGCCAGTGCGTGGTGGCCCGCAGGCCGTCCAGGAGGCCGGCCTCGGCGATCCGCGCCCACCTCGCCCGCGCCGCCGTCGACCGCGTACCGCGTCACCGTGCGGCCGGCCATGTTCACCGGCGTCTTCAACCTACTCTGGGCAACCGTGACGGTCCTGATGATCGTGCGTCCGGGCTCGACCACCGGCGCCTGATCGCCCGCGCCGGCTCCACCTTGCCGGTGCATGATCACATGTCCCCACCGGGTGCAAAGGTCCGCGATCCGGGCAGGTATCGCTCCTCGTACGATGTCCGGGCATACGGCCGGCGCGGCTGCGGGCTCGCGACTGTTAAGGACGATGTGGTGGAGGAACCGGACGAAACCGGCCCGCGATCGGGATCGTCGACGCACGACCCGCGCCGGTGGACGTGGGACACCCGACGCTGGTTGCTCGTGGGCGTGTCCGCGACGCTGGCCGTGCTGGCCCTGCTCGCGCTCTTGGGCACCTGGGTGTTCGCACGGTCGACCTCGGTCAACGGGCACCTGGTCGACCGCAGTTCGCCGGCGCTGATCGCCGCCGTGCGCCTGGAGACCGCGTACGCCGACCAGGACGCCGCGATCCGGGACCACGTCCTGACCGGCGACGCACCGCTCTCGGGCGGGTACTCGGCCGGCCGCGAGACCGAGCGCGAGCAGGTCGCCGTATTGCACGAGCTGTTGCGCGACGACACCGGCGCGACCGCCCACCTGCGGGTGGTGCTGGAGCGTGCTCGCGCGTGGGAGGACCGGGTGGTCCGTCCGGCCCTGTCCGTCACGCCAGGAACGACACCGCCCGCGCAGGTACGCGCGGCCGTCGCCGACCCGTCGCCCTATTCGGAACTGCGCGCGGCGACCCGCGCCCAGGTGGACCGCCTCCAGCACCAACGCGACATCGCCCGGGCCGACCTCCAGGATGTCCGCGATCTGCGTACGTGGGTGTTCAGCGCGATCGCACTGGTGATCGTGGCGGGCGTGATCATGGTGTTCGCGGGCCTGCGCCGCGGTGTCACGCTGCCGGTGAGCCGCCTGGTGGCCGATGCGGACGCGGTGACCCGGGGCGACTTCGAGCACGCGATCACCCCCACCGGACCGGCCGACCTGCGCGCACTGGCCGATGCGATGGAGGCGATGCGCCGCCGGCTCGCCGACGAACTGGCCTTCTCCGACGATGCCCGCTATCGCCTGGACGAGCAGGCCACCGAGTTGCGCCGGTCCAACGCCGACCTGGAACAGTTCGCCTACGTCGCCTCGCACGACCTCCAGGAGCCGCTGCGCAAGGTGGCCAGCTTCTGTCGCCTCCTGGAGAAGCGATATCAGGGGCAACTGGACGAGCGTGCCGACCGCTACATCGCCTTCGCGGTGGACGGCGCGGTCCGGATGCAGGCCCTGATCAACGACCTGCTCGCCTTCTCCCGGGTGGGCCGCGGGCCCGTGGACGAGACGGCGGTGGACCTGAACGCCGTGTACGAGACGGTCGTCGGCGATCTCGCCATCGCGATCCGCGAGGCGGACGCCGAGGTCGCGCACGATCCGCTGCCCACCGTGCGCGGCGATCGCACCCAGTTGTCCGTGGTGCTGCAGAATTTGATCACCAACGCGGTGAAGTTCCGCGAGCCCGACCGGCCGGTGCACGTCGCGGTGAGCGCGGAACAGGTGGACGGGATGTGGCGGATCTCGGTGACCGACGACGGCATCGGCATCGATCCGGCACAGGCGGACCGGATCTTCGTGATCTTCCAGCGGCTGCACACCCGCGACGCGTATCCGGGCAACGGCATGGGCCTGGCCATGTGCAAGAAGATCGTCGAGTTTCATGGCGGCACGATCGCCCTGGATCCCGAACACACCACCGGCACCCGGATCACCTTCACCCTGCCCGTCGCGCCAACTGCCGTCGAGACACCGCCCGTCGCGCCTGCGAGCATCGCGCCTTTGACCCAGAGGCAGACTCCGACCCAGGAGCAGACTCCGGCCAAGGAACGGACTTGGCCCGAGAAGCCGACCGAGAAGCCGACCCCGCCGAAGGCGAGCTAGCGACCGACGGCTGATCCGGTCACCACCCGGTCCGGCGTGATCGGCAGCGTACGCACCCGCACCCCGGTCGCGTGGAACACCGCGTTGGCGACCGCCGCCGCCGCGCCGACCACGCCGATCTCGCCCGCGCCGCGCGCGCCGAGATCGCTGATGTGCGGGTCCGGGTCGCCGACGAAGAGCACGTCCAGCGTGCCGATGTCCGCGTTGACCGGCAGGTGGTAGCCCGCCAGATGCGGCTCGACCACATGCCCGCGCCGCGGGTCGATCACGGTCGCCTCCATCAGCGCCTGGGCCAGACCGAAGGTCATCCCGCCGAGCAGTTGGCTGCGCGCGGTACGCGGGTTGATCACCCGGCCGATGTCGAACGCGCCGACCATGCGACGCACCCGGACCGTACCGGTGAGCGCGTCCACCGCGACCTCGGCGAACTGCGCGCCGAACGAGTGCACCGCGTATCGCGAATTGGCATCCGGGTGGTGATGGCCGACCGCCGACACGGACGGCTCGCCGATTCGGGCCAGTTCGGCGACGAACGTCTCCGGGCCGAACTCGATCGCGCCGATCTCCCGCCGGTACAACGGCGATTCGGGGTCGGCGACGGCCGCCGCGAGCAGGTCGTCGCGAACCGCCTCGCACGCGCGCCGAATCGCCGGACCCACGTAGGCGACGGTCTGCGAACCGATCGACGGCGGCGCCTCGGGCAGATCGGTATCGCCGAGTCGGACGATGATCCGCTCCGGCGGCAGGCCGAGCACATCCGCGGCGATCTGGCCGAGCACCGTGTACGTCCCGGTGCCGATGTCGTGCGACGCGACGCCGATCACCGCCGTGCCGTCGACGCGTAGTTCGGCGTACGCCGAGGCGGGACCGGGGTCCATCTCGTGGGTCGCGGACGCCATCCCGGTGCCGATCAGCACATCGCCCTCGCGGCGGCTGCCAGGGGTGCGATCGGCCGGATCCCAGCCGAACCGCTCGGCGCCCAACCGGTAGCACTCCCGAAGGTGCTTGCCCGACCACGGCCGGCCCGACGACGGGTCCACGTCGGCATGGTTGTGCAGCCGCAACTCGACCGGATCCATGCGGAGTTCGTGGGCCAGCTCGTCGAGCGCGGATTCCAGCGCGAAGGATCCCGGGGCCCGCCCCGGGGCCCGTTGGAAGGTGGGCGCCTGCATGTCCAGTCGGACGATCCGCTGTCGGATCGTCACATTCGGGCAGGCGTACAGGATCGAGGTGGGCCCGCCGGTCGACTCGACGACGTTCTCGCCGGGCGAGGTGGCCGAGGTGCCGTCGTGCCCGATCGCGGTCAGCCGGCCGTCGCGGTGCGCGCCGAGCACAATCCGCTGCCGAGTCGCCGGCCGGGTGCCGCACGAGGTGAACATCTGCGGTCGGGTGAGCGCGAGCCGGACCGGCCGGTCGACCAGCCGCGCCGCCGCAGCGGCCAGCAGAACGTGCGGCCAGACCGTGCCCTTGCTGCCGAAGCCGCCGCCGACGAAGCCGGACAACACCCGCACGTTCCCCGGCGGCACCCCGAACGCGGTCGCCAGCGCCTCCCGCACCCCGGTCACGTACTGCGTCGAGTCGTACACCGTGAGCCGGTCGCCCACCCAGCGCGCGGTGGTGGTGCACGGTTCCATCGGGTTCATGTGTTGCGGCGGCGTCTCGTAGTACGCCTCCACCGTCACGTCGGCCACCGCGAGGCCGGTCGTCAGGTCACCGCGGACGATGTCCTCGCGGCCCGGCGGGGTCTGCGGGATGGCGTCCTCGATCCGGACCAGCGGCGATTCGTGGCGATAGCGGGTGCGGATGCACTCTGCGCCGGCCACCGCCTCTTCGAGCGTCCGCGCCACCACCATCGCGATGTGCTGCCCGTGGTGGTGGATCACCCCGTCGGACAGCGGGGTACGGCCGTCGCCCATCGGGCCGTTGTCGGCCGAGTAGTACGAGGCGACCCGGCCGATGCCCAGCGACCCGTCGGAGGTGCACACGGCGAGCACGCCGGGAGCGGCCTCGGCGGCGGCGATGTGCATTTCGGTGATCCGGCCCTTGGCGATCGTGCTCTGCACCAGCACCGCGTGCGCGAGGTCGGGCAGCGCCAGGTCGCCGGTGAAGATCGCGGTACCGGTGACCTTGACCGGGCCGTCCGCGCGGGTTCCGGCGGCGCCGATCCACGGGGTGGTCTGCGGGCTCATCGGTGGTCCCCTTCCGTGGTGCCGGGGGCTTCGCCGGTGCCTGGAGCTTTCGGGGTGCCTGGGGCCGGGGTGTCGGTGGCTTCCGGGGGGTCGCCGGCCGCCAGGGTGCTCAGGGCGCGGGCAACGACGCGGCGAATCAGTTCGACCTTGTGGCCGTTGTCCCGGCCGGGCACTGCACCTTCCGTGGCGGCGTCCCCCGCCCGGGCGAACGCGGCGGTGCTCGGTGGCCCGCCGATCAGCGCCGCCTCGGCCGCGTACGCCCGCCACGGCGTGGTCGCCACGCCACCGAGCGCGATCCGCGCGGCCCGTACCGTGCCGTCGCGCATCTCCAGCGCAACCGCCGCCGAGCACATCGCGAACGCGAACGAGGCCCGCTCGCGCACCTTGAGGTAGTACGAGTGGGCGCCGAGCGCGGTCATCGGCACCTCCACCGCGGTGATCAGCTCGCCGTGGGTCAGCGTGGTCTCCCGCTCGGGGGTCTCCCCCGGCGGCAGGTGGAACGCCTCGATCGGCTCGACGCGCGGGCCGTTCGGCCCGTCGATCGACACCCGCGCCGCCAGTGCCAGCAGCGCGACCGCGAGGTCGGAGGGGTGGGTGGCGATGCACCGGCTGCTCGTGCCGAGCACCGCGTGGCCGCGGTGCTCGCCGTCCAGCGCGGCGCACCCGGATTCGGGTACGCGCTTGTTGCACGGCATCGCGGGGTCGCGGAAGTACCCGCACCGGGTGCGCTGCATCAGGTTCCCGCCGAGCGTGGCCAGGTTGCGCAACTGCGGGGACGCGCCGGCCAGGAGGGCGCGGGAGAGTACGGGCAGGCGCTCGCGCACCACCGGATGCGCGGCGAGGTCGCTGTTGGGTACGAGGGCGCCGATCCGGAGCGTGCCCGTGGCCCCGTCCACCACGATGTCCGCGAGCGGGAGTCGGCCGATGTCGACGAGTCGGGCCGGAGCGAGGACGCCGCACTTCATCAGGTCGACGAGGTTGGTGCCGCCGGCGATGTACATCGCGTCCGGGCCGAGCTCGGTCCAGGCGTGCGCGGGTTCGGCCGGACGGGTGTAGGTGAAGGAACGCATGTGGGCCTACCGTCCGGCCGCGGCGGTGATCGCCGCGACGATATTGGGGTACGCGGCGCATCGGCACAGGTTGCCGCTCATCCATTCGCGGATCTCGTCGTCGTCACCGGCGTGGCCCTCGGCGAGGAGCGCGACGGCGGACATGATCTGGCCCGGCGTGCAGAACCCGCACTGGAACGCGTCGTGGTCGACGAATGCCTGTTGGACCGGATGCAAGTCCCCTTCGGGGTCGCCGCCGAGGCCCTCGATCGTGGTCACCTCGCGGCCGTCGTGCATGAGCGCGAAGGTCAGGCACGAGGTGATTCGGCGGCCGTCCACCAGTACCGTGCAGGCGCCGCATTGGCCGAGGTCGCAGCCCTTTTTGGAGCCGGTCAGACCGAGGTCTTCGCGCAACGCGTCCAGGAGGGTGACGCGGGGGTCGATGCGGAGCGCTCGGGCTTCGCCGTTGACGTGGAGTTCGACGACTTCGGCTTCGTCGGCGGGCATGATCCCTCCCGGGGGCGCACTCGGGCCGTGGGCCCGGCCCGGGATCTTCGCTGGTACCCGCAGGCGGTGGCCTCAAGCGCGCACCTTGGGCCGGGGTTGACCGGGCCTGTGGTCGCTGGTGGCCTCAAGCGCCGGCCAGGCTACTTGGCCTCGAACGCCGGCCGGGCTGGAGTTGCCCGGGCTTCGGCCGAGGTGGCCTCAAGCGCCGGCCGGGCTGGATGGGGTGCGGCGGCGTCGATGGGCGGCGCGGCGTTGGGGGGTATGGAGGGGTCGGTGGGGGCCGTCCTGTTCGGGGATATCGGGGGCGTCGGGTGGGTGGGGAGGGTTGGGACCGCGGTGAGGAGGGAGCGGGTGTATGGGTGTTGGGGGTTGCCCAGGACTTGCCGGGATGGGCCGGATTCCAAAGGTTCGCCGGATTTGAGGACCAGGACGTGGTTGCACAGGTGTTGGACCACGCCGAGGTCGTGGGAGACCAGGATCAGGGAGAGACCGAGGCGGGTGGTGAGGTCGCGCAGAAGGTCGAGGATCTGCGCTCGGACGGATACGTCGAGTGCGCTGACCGGCTCGTCGGCGACCAGGACGCGCGGGGAGGGTGCCAGTGCCCGGGCGATCGCGATTCGTTGTCGCTGGCCGCCGGAGAACTCGTGCGGGTAGCGGGTGCGCGTCTGCGGGTCCAACCCGACGGCCGCCAACACCTCGTCCACGCGTGCGTCGTGGTCGCCCTCGACGCCGAGGCATTCCAGCGGTTCGGCCACGATGTCTCGTACGCGCGAGCGCGGGTCGAGCGAGCTCATCGGGTCCTGGAGGACGATCTGCACCTCGCGCCGGAACCAGGTCAGCGAGCGCGCCGGCCCGGGCCGGACCTCGCGGTCGCGGTAGTGCACCGTGCCTGCGTCGGCCCGGTCGAGCCCGAGCAACAGCCGGATCAGGGTGGACTTGCCCGCGCCGGATTCGCCGACCACGCCGAGCGCGTCGCCCTCGACCAGTTCCAGGTCCACGCCGCGCAGCGCGTACCGCTGCCCGGCCGGGCCCCACAACGACCGGCGCGGCAGGCGATACGTCCGGGTCAGTCCCTCTGCGCGCAGCAGTACGGCGGGCGCGGTCACAGTGGTGCCTCCACGGTCTCGATCGAGGTACGGACGCCCGGCGTCGGGTCGACCGCACCGAGGGCAGCGTCGAAGGTGGCATCCAAAGCGGCGGCATCGAACGCCGTGGCCCGCGCGGCCGCCAACAGCGCACGCGTGTAGTCCGCGTCGGCGTCGTACAGGATGCGGTCCAGCGGCCCCTGCTCGATCACCCGACCGGTCCGCATCACCGCGATCCGGTCGCTCACCCGGGACACCACCGCGAGGTCGTGCGTGATGAACAGCAGCGCGGTGCCCTGCTCCCGGGCCAACTCGTCGAGCAGCGCCAGGATGTCCCGCTGCACGGTGACGTCCAGCGCCGTGGTCGGCTCGTCCGCGATCAGCAGCGCGGGGCGGCACGCGAGCGCGATCGCGATGCCCACGCGCTGACGCTGGCCGCCGGAGAGTTGATGCGGCCAGGCCCGGACCAGATCGGCCGGATCCGGCAGACCCACCCGGCCGGCCAGGTCGATCGCCGCCAGGTCGGCCTGACGGCGGGTCATGCCCCGGTGCAGGCCCAGCGGTTCGGCGATCTGGCGGCCGATCCGCATGGTCGGGTCGTGCGCGGTGAGCGGCTCCTGGAACACCATCGCGACCCGATTCCCGCGGATTCGGGCGAGTTCGCGCTCGCGCTTGCCGAGCAGTTCCACGCCGTCCAGGCGGATGCTGCCGGTGACCTCGGCGCCCTCGGGCAACAGACCGAGTACGGCGAGCGCGGTCAGCGATTTGCCGGAGCCGGATTCGCCGATCAGACCGAGCCGTTCACCGGCGGCCACAGTCAGGTCGATGCCGTCCACCACGGTCCGTCCGGCGATCCGGATGGTGAGGTCGGTGATTCGGAGCAGCGCGTCGTCCGCCGGCAACGGCACCCGTGGCGCGATTGCTTCGTCGGTCCGCTCGACTGTCTCGGCCCGGGTCTCGGGCGCATGCGGGCGCAGTCGCGGATCGGTCGCATCCCGCAGCGCGTCGCCGAGCAGGTTGAAGCCCAGGACGGACAGCGCGACGGCCAGTCCCGGCCAGACCACCAGAAGCGGCCGGGCGGAGATGTACGGCTGCTGGTCGTGCAGGATCCGGCCCCAGGACACGGCGGGCGCGAGGCTGCCGTAGCCGAGGTAGGACAGTGCGGCCTCGGTCAGCGATGCCACGGCCATCACCAGGGAGAGTTGCACCAGCAGCGTGGGCGCGATGTTGGGCAGGATGTGTCGGCGTACCGTGCGCCACGTGCTCGATCCGCTCGCGGTCGCGGCGAGCACGTAGTCGCTGCCGTACACCCGCTCGATCTCGGCGCGCGCGATCCGGGCCAGGTGCACCCCGAATGCAGCGCCGATCGCGCCGGCCGCGGTCCACACCGATCCGCCGAACACGGCGGCCAGGATCATCGCGGTGAGCAGCGCCGGGAAGGCGATCGCAACGTCGATCAGCTGGACCACGCCGGCCGCGAACCGCCGGGGTCCCAGCGCCGCCGCCAGCGCGAGCGGCAGGCCCAGCGCGGCGGCGATGCCGGCCGAGGCGAGCGCGATCAGCAGCGTCTCCCGGGAGCCGACCAGGATCAGGCTGAACTGGTCGCGCCCGAGCATGTCGGTGCCGAGCAGGTGGCCGTCCCGAAACGGGAGCAGCCAGGGCGCGTTCGGGTCGACGGCGGTCGGATCGTACGGGGTCCACACCAGCGACAGCAGCACCGCGCCGACCAGGATGGCGACGAGTGTGCCGCCGATCAGGCCGTTGCGGTCGCGAACCAGCGCACGCAGCACGGTACGGGTGGGGGCACCGGGTACCCGCAAGGCCTTCACGCGGACACCTTCCGGGCGCGAACGTCCGCCAGGCGCGGATCGATCAGCCGTTGTGCGACGTCCACCAGGAAACCGACGAACAGCACGATCGCGACCAGGAGCAGCACCTCGCCCTGCACCTTGACCAGATCGCGATTGCCCACGTCGGCGACCAGCATCGAGCCGACGCCGGGCAGGGTGAAGACCTTTTCCACCACGATCGCGCCGACCAGGAGGGCGGCGACCTGTACGCCGAGCATGGACAACACCGGGCCGGCGGCGTTGCGTACGCCGTGTCGCAGCAGCGCGCCCGTGCGGGTGCGCCCCGCCGCCCGCGCGGTGCGCAGGTAGTCGCGGTGCAGCACGTCGAGGGTGGCCGAACGGACGAACCGCAGCAGTACCGCGCCCTCGGACAGGGCAAGGGTCAGGATTGGCAGCACCAGGCTGCGGATCGCCTCGCCCGGGTCCGCCCAGCCGTCCACCGGGAAGCCCTGTGCGGGCAGCAGCGGGGTCTGTACGGCGAACAGCAGGATCAGCAGCAGGCCCACCCACAACGTGGGCAGTGCGATGCCGAGTTGGGTCGCGACGCTGATCACCGTGCCGTCGCGACGCTCGCGGCGCACCGCCGCGAGCATTCCCAGCGGCACCGCAAAGGCCAACGCGAGCAGCAGCGCGCCGAGCACCAGCGGACCGGTCACCCGCAACTTCTCGCCCAGTTCGTCGGTCACCGAAGAGCCGTTGAGCTGCGAGTGGCCCAGGTCGCCGGTGGGAACGTCGGTCAACCAGGTCCAGTACTGCACGAGCAACGGCCGGTCCAGGCCCAGGTCGTGGCGGATCGCGCGGAGTTGCGCGGAGTCCGCGGTGATGCCGCCGACCGAGGTGGCGGCATCACCGGGCAGCAGCCGAAGCAGCGCGAAGGTCACTATGCTCGCGCCCAGCAGGGACAGCGCGAGCAATCCCAGTCGGCGCGCGACGAACACCGTCATGTCGGACGCCGCCGTGAGGTGCGACGCGGAACGGCCCGTTCGACCGGCTCCGGCCGGAACGGGCCTCGGTGCGGGCTCACTTGGTGATTCCGATGGTGGCGAGGTCGAGCCGGCTGCTGGTGTGGTGTTGCGGTGCGCCGCTGACACCCTTGCGTACGACGGTCAGCGTCTGGGCCTGGAACAGCCAGTCGGCGGCGGCGTCCTCGGTGACCTGGCGGCCGATCTTGGTGAGCAGGTCCGTCCGGGTGCGCTCGTCGGGTGCGGCCACCGCCTGGGCGTACCAGTCGCGCACCTGCGCGTTGTCGTAGCCGAAGTAGTAGCCGGGGGTGACGAAGTTGGCGATGTCGTGTGGCTCGGCGTGGTCGACCAGGCTCAGGTCGTAGTCCTTCGCCGTGTAGACCTCGCTCAGCCAAGCGGTGAATTCCTGCTGCCTGACCGTGAGTTCGATACCCGCTTCCTTGAGGTTGGCGACCAGCACGTCGCCGATCGCGGCCGGGTAGATGTTGGGAATCTTCAGGGTCAGCTTGAGGTTGTCCACGCCCGCGTCGGCCAGCGCCTTCCTCGCCGCCGCGGCGTCGTGCGGGTCGATCGCGCTCAGGTCCCAAAAGCCCGGGTCGGAGGTGGGGATCGGTCCGCCGAGCCGGACGCCGGCCCCGCCGAGCGTCTTGATCAGCGCGTCCTTGTCGATCGCGCGCCGGATCGCGTGGCGCACGGCCGGGTTGTTCAGCGGGGCCTTGGCGTTGTTGATCGCCAGCGTGTATTTGTCGGTGGTGGTACCGCGCAGCACGGTGAACCTGTCGTTGCCGGTGAACGGCTGGAGCAGGGTGGCCTCGGCCGCCGTCTCGATGTCGGTCCGGCCGGTCGCCTGAGCGTTGTTCGCGGCGTTGCGGTCCGGAATGTAGCTGAGCACGACCTTTGCCACCTTGGCCTTGGCGCCCTTGTACGCGTCGTTGCGCACCAGGGTGATCGCCGAGCCGCGCTGCCAGCCGTCCAGCTTGAACGGGCCGGTTCCGTTCTCGGCTGCGTCCAGCTTGGTGAAGTCGGTGCCCTTTTTGTAGACGACGCCGACCCGCTGGGTGAGCGCCCAGGTCAGGTTGGTGTCGCGCTGCTTGAGCGTGATCACCACGGTGGCCGGGTCGGCCGCCGCGACATCCGCGATGCCGGCCAGGGCCTTGGCGTTCGGCTGCTTGGAGCCGGGTGCGAGCACCTGTTGCAGCGACCAGGCGGCGTCCTCGGCGGTGACGGGCGAGCCGTCGTGGAAGGTGGAGCCGGGGGTGAGATGGAATGTGTACTTGAGACCGTCGGTGGAGGTCTCGAAGCCGGTCGCGAGCGCGGGCACGATCTTGTTGTCCGCATTGGTGTCGACCCTGAGCAGGCCCTGGTAGACGTTGTCGAGCAGGACCTGCTCGACCGCGACGCCGGCGGTGGTGGTCAGGTTGAGGCTGGTCGGCTCCAGCACCAATCGCACCTTGGCCGTCGCGTTCGGGTCCAGCGCGCTGTCGGCGGGCGCCGGGGCCTGGGTGTCGGCGCCGGTGGCGCCGGGGGTGGGGGTGCCGCCGGAGCCGCACGCGGCGAGGACCGGTCCGGCCAGGGCGAGGACGGCGGCTATGCGAAGCGCGGAGCGGCGCATGATGGATCGATCTCCTTGCCGGAAGCTGGGAAGGGTGTTGCGGTGGGTCTCGCCCGGGCTCCCCGAGCGAGTGGGTGTTCGGTGCCCGGGTCCCCGAGCGGGCAGGTATTCGGGCCTGTGTCTGGGCTCGCCGAGCGAGCGGGTGTTCGGTCGCCCGTTCGGGGACCGGGGGCGGGTCTTCAGTCGCGCGCGGCTGCCAGGACGAACTCGGCTATCTCGTCGTGGACTTGGGCGCTGTCGTTTTCGGCGAGCACGTTGTGCAAGTCGCCCGGGAAGATCCGGGCCCGAGCGTTCGGCAACGTCCTCGCGGCCGCCTGCACGGCGCTTGCGGGCGCGAGGTCGTCGGCCTCGCCGTGGATGAAGAGCACCGGCCGGGTGATCGCGCCGGAGGCGATCAGTTCGGCGATCCGCTCGCCGCCCGCCTCCAGTGCGTCCAGGGTTTCCGGGCGCAGGCCGCCGGACCACACCAGCGGGTCGTTGCGCAGCCGCTCGGCGTACTCGGCGTTCCCGCAGAGCTCGCCCGGGTCCTTGCGCAGCGACATCGGGTCGATCCCGTGCTCCGCCAACAGTTTGCGCAGGCCGCTCTCGCCCGACGACAGACCGGTCCCGGCACCGGCGGGCACGAGCGCGCGGGCGGGTGCGGCGGCGGCACGCGTGCCTGCGAGGAACAGCGTGACCGCCGAGCCGAGCGAGTGGCCGGCCAGGATCAGCGGCACACCGGGGCGGCCGGCCGCGATGCGTTCGAGGATCAGTTCGGCGTCGTCGGCGAGCGCGTCCAGGCTCTCCACCAGGACGCGGGTGCCATCGCTGAGGCCGTGGCCGATCTGGTCCGGGGCCCAGACCTCGATCCCGTCGGCGTTGAGGCGGTGCGCCAACGGCTCGTACAGCCCCGCGTGTTCGCCCAGGCCGTGCAGGAACAGCACAACCGCGACGGGCTCGTCGGCGACGGACCACACGCGCAGGTGGAACTCGCCGCGCGCACCCCGGATCCGGCTTTCGTGTACGGCCTGACGCGTCGTCATCGGGTGCCCTCCGTCACGCTGTCGACACGGTCGCCCGTGTCGGCGAGAACGCCGGTGTCGGCCCGGCCACCGGTCTCGGCCGCCGCGGCCAGGCCGCGGCGCAGGTCGTCGAGTAGGTCGTCGATGCCTTCGAGGCCGATGGACAGTCGAACCAGCCCCGGGGTCACGCCGGCGTGTTCCTGCTGCGCCGGATCGAGTTGGGCGTGCGTGGTGGACGCGGGATGGATGGCCAGGCTGCGCGCGTCGCCGATGTTGGCGAGGTGGCTGAACAACCGCAGTTCCTCGACGAATCGCCGACCCGCGGCCAGGCCGCCGGCCAGATCCACCGAAAGCACGGCGCCCGCGCCGCGCGGCAGATAGCGCATCGCCGCCCCGTGCCACGGGCTGGTGGCCACGCTCGGGTGGTCCACCCGCAACACCTCGGGCCGCGCGTCGAGCCAGGCGGCGACCCGTTCGGCGTTGGCGGTGTGCCGCTCGATCCGCAGCGACAACGTCTCGATGCCCTGGAGCAGCAGAAAGCTGTTCAGTGGTGCCACCGCCGGACCCAGGTCGCGCAGCAACCGAACCCGCAGGCGCAGCGCGTAGGCGACCCGGTCGGCGCCGAACCGCTCCCAGAAGGACAGCCCGTGGTAGGTCGGATCGGGTGCGACCAGGCCCGGATAGCGGTCCGGGTGGGCGCCGAAGTCGAAGGTGCCGCCGTCCACCACGATCCCGCCGATCGCGGTGCCGTGTCCGCCGAGGAACTTGGTGGTCGAGTGCACGACGATGTCCGCGCCGTGCTCCAGCGGACGGAGCAGGTACGGCGTCGGCACCGTGTTGTCCACCACGAACGGCACGCCGGCCTCGTGCGCGATGCCGGCGACGGTGGCCAGGTCGAGCACGTTGCCGCGCGGGTTGCCGACGCTCTCGCCGAACAGCGCCCTGGTCCGCGGCCGGATCGCCGCGCGCCACGCGTCCGCGTCGTCCGGGTCCTCGACGAAGGTGACCTCGATGCCCAGGTCGGCAAAGGTGTGTTCGAGCAGGGTGCGGGTGCCGCCGTACAACGAGGCCGCCGCGACCAGGTGGTCGCCGGCCCGGGCCAGGTTGAGCAGCGCGAGCGTGGTGGCGGCCTGGCCGCTGCCCACGGCCACCGCCGCGGTGCCGCCTTCGAGGGCGGCGATCCGCTCCTCCACCACGGCGGTGGTGGGGTTGGACAGCCGGGTGTAGGCGTGCGTCTCCAGGTCGGTGAGCGCGAACGCGTCGGCCGCGTGCGCCGCGTCCCGGAAGACGTAGCTGCTGGTCTGGTAGATCGGCACCGCGCGGGCCCCGGTACTCGGATCGGGTCGGGCGCCGGCGTGCACCTGAAGGGTCTCGAAGGCCGGTGCGACGGAGGGTGTTTCGCTCGCCGGCTCGACGGCGGGTGGGGCACTCGGAGACCCGGGGGCGGATACCGTGCCGGGCGACTCGGCGTCGGATGTCGCGGGCGGCGCCGCAGCGTCGGTCGTCCCGCCGGCCGGCCCCGCCGGGACCGAGTCCGACCACCAGCGCTCGACCACGCGCGGGTGCGAACGCAGCCAGCCGATCAGCGCGTTCTCGCCGTACGCGGGCTTGAGCGGATTGCTCGGATCCTCGGTGACGCCGTCGGCCACCGCGGCCAACTCGGCAGGCAGGACGAGCGGTTCGACCACCGCATCCAGCCGCGGACCGAGGAAGAACGGCAGCGAGTAGCGGTCCACGCCGGGCTGCGGGGCGATCACCCGGTGCTGCGTGGCGCGCAGATAGCCGCGCGTGGCGATCTCCAGCATCTCGCCGATGTTGAACACGAACGCGTCCGGCAGCGGCGTGGCATCGATCCACGAGCCGTCCCGGGCCTGCACTTGGAGGCCGCCGACGTCGTCCTGTTGCAGCAGCGCGAGGTAGCCGTAGTCCTTGTGCGCGCCCACCCCCTGGTCCACGTCGGCGCTGGGCCGACCCGGGTAGTGCACGACCTTGACGTGGACCGCGGCCTCGTCGTCGAACCACTCGTCGAAGTAGCCGGTGTCCTGGCCCAGCGCGGCGGCCAGCGCGCGCAGCACCTCGCGGCTGACCCGCAGCGCCTCGTCCTGCCACGCGAGCACCGTCTCGCGCAGCTCCGGCAGTGCGACCGGCCACTGGTTGGGCCCGATCAGGCGCAGATAGGCGGGATCGTCCGGACCGAGCGTGAGCGCGGCGCGTTCCGGCCCGATGTCGAGTTGCTCGCGCCAGTCGGGGCCGCCCCGGGTGTACTCGGTGCCGGTGCGGGTATAGCCGCGGAACTGCGGCGAGTTGACGTTCTCGACCGCGAGCCGGTCCGTCTCGGGCAGCGCGAAGAAGCGCTTGGAGACCTCCAGGGCGCGGGCCCGCAGCTCCGGGTCGACGCCGTGGCCGACCACGTAGAAGAAGCCGATCTCGCGTGCGGCGTACCGCAGTTCGGCCAGGAAACCGACCGTGTCCGCGGCGGGGTCGCGGAATCGGGAGATATCGATCACGGGGAGGGTGGGCGGTGCGCTGGTTGCCATGACTGGGTCCTCGGTACAGCCTCGGTCCGAGCACGCCGGGCGGCGGCCTGGGATGGGCCGAGCGCGGTGGGACGAACCTGCGGCGGGTGGGGCTGGATCGGGTACGAAGGCGGCGCGGCACGGAAGGCGGCGACGCGGGAGAGCCGGGCCCGGGCGCGGCGGACCGACGGAGGTCACGCGGGGCGGGGCACGCTCTGCTCATTCGGCGACGGGAAGCCGCACGAACGCAGGGTTCAGCGACAGATCTGGTCGAAGTGGTCGGCTCGTCGACCCACCCAGAAGGGGTCGAGCAGCGCGGAAGCGACCTGACGCGGAGTCATGGCGGTGATGAAAGCACGCGGAAGGCGCATCGGTCCAGCCGGCTTTTCGTGACGCGGCGTGCGGGGAGCGCGCGGAGCGCGCGGGAATGGGCCGGCGCGGGCCGGGATCACGGGACGAATACAGGAAGGGATCGCATCCACCCGAACCGCTCGGCGGCCACCCGACGGGGCCTTCGCCCGAGTCCTTTCCCGCGCCTTTCGGGCTATCCCGTGGCGCAAAACCGGTCGGGCCGCCTAGACTCGCGGCCATGTCCAGCCCCATGCTCGTCAGTCGCCGCCACGTGGATCTCGTGCGCGTGACCAGCATGGCGTGTCGAATGTCCCGCTGAACCTCGGTGACCGTTTCGGTCCCGGTGGTTCGCGCGGTGTGTGAGTCCGGGCGCTGACCCGCCGACTCCCCGCGTCCCGCTCCCGCTCTTCCCGCTCGGGCCCGCTCCGGCCCGGTCCTCGTCCGCGGCTCACCGCGTCGCGAGCCCGATTCGGCGCGCCTGCGGTCGATTCCGCGCGCCCGATCGCCACACCTGCGGCATGCTTCCGCCGGCCTGCCCCGGAATCCCACAGCTCAACAGCTCAGACATCACCGTCGACTCCCTTACCCCGCAAGGAGTTTCCCGATGACCCTCGAAGCAATCGACGCGCCGCCCGCCATCGAAGCCGTGCTCGCCGACGACCCCGAGTCGTGGTCCTTCGAGACCCGGCAGGTACACGCCGGCACCTCGCCCGACCCGACCACCGGGGCCCGGGCGGTGCCGATCTACCAGACCACGTCGTTCGTCTTCAAGGACACCGCGCACGCCGCCGGGTTGTTCGATCTATCCGAGGAAGGGCACATCTACACCCGGATCCACAACCCCACGACGGACGCGCTGGAGCAGCGCGTGGCCGCCCTCGAAGGCGGCGTGGCGGCGGTGGCGACCGCGTCCGGGCAGGCCGCGACCACGCTGGCGGTGCTCAACCTCGCGGGCGCCGGCGACCACATCGTGTCCAGTTCGTCGCTGTACGGCGGCACGTACAACCTGTTCCACTGGACGCTGCCCAAGCTCGGCATCGAGGTCACCTTCGTCGACGACCCGGACGACTTGGACGCGTGGCGCGCGGCGATCCGCCCGCAGACCAAGCTGCTGTTCGCCGAGACGCTGGGAAACCCGCGCGGCAACGTGCTCGACGTGTCGGCAGTGGCCGACCTCGCGCACACGGCGGGTCTGCCGCTCGTGGTGGACAACACGGTGCCGACGCCGTACCTGCTCCGTCCGCTGGAGCACGGCGCGGACGTCGTGGTGCACTCGGCGACCAAGTTCCTCGGCGGACACGGCACCGCGATCGGCGGGATCGTGGTGGACGGCGGCACCTTCGACTTCGGCGCCCACCCGGACCGCTTCCCGGGCTTCACCGAGCCGGACGCGAGCTACAACGGGCTGCGCTACTGGCCGGACCTGGGCCCGGGCGCGTACGCGGCCAAGTTGCGCGTGCAGCTGCTGCGCGACGTGGGCGCCTCGATCGCCCCGCTGACCAGCTTCCTGCTGCTCCAGGGCCTGGAGACGTTGTCGCTGCGGATCGAGCGGCACGTCGCGAACGCGAGCGCGTTGGCCGCGTGGTTGCAGGCCAGGGAGGAGGTGGAGAGCGTGCACTACGCGGGGCTGCCGAGCAGCCGGTGGTACGACGCGGGCAAGCGCTATCTGCCGCGCGGCGCCGGTGCGATCGTCGCGTTCGAGCTCAAGGGCGGGATCGAGGCGGGCCGCCGGTTCGTGGACGGGCTGTCCCTGTTCAGTCACCTGGCCAACATCGGCGACGTGCGCAGCCTGGTGATCCACCCGGCCAGTACCACGCACGCGCAGCTCACCGACGCGGAACGGCAGGCCACCGGGGTCACCCCCGGCCTGGTTCGGCTTTCCGTCGGCATCGAGGGCCTGGCCGATCTGCGCGCCGACCTGGTGGCCGGCTTCCGCGCCGCGCAGGCGGGCTAGCCGGGAATTCGGACGGAACGGCTCACCATGTCGCACGACACGCCCACCGCTCCCGCCACCTCGGCGGGTCCGCGCTCGCTGACCCTGCCGCAGCCGCTGTGGACCGAGTCCCGGGAGGTGCTGCCCGAGGTCCACGTCGGCTACGAGACGTGGGGTCGGCTCGCCCCGGACCGCTCCAACGCGGTCCTGGTCCTGCACGCACTGACCGGGGACAGCCACGTCGCCGGTCCCGCCGGGCCGGGTTTTCCCACTCCGGGGTGGTGGGACGGCCTGATCGGGCCGGGCCGCACGCTGGACACCGACCGGTACTTCGTGGTTGCCCCGAACGCGCTCGGCGGCTGTCGGGGCACCACCGGTCCGGCGTCACCCGGGCCGGGCGGTCGCGCCTGGGGAAGTGGCTTTCCTCGGTTGACCGTTCGCGATCAGGTGGCGGCGGAGGTGGCCGGCGCGGACCTGCTCGGGATCGAGCGGTGGGCAGCGGTGGTGGGCGGGTCGATGGGCGGCATGCGCGCGGTGGAGTGGGCGGTGACACATCCGGACCGGGTGGGCGCGCTGTTCCTGATCGCCACCACCGCGGCGGCGAGTGCGGAGCAGATCGCGTGGTGCTCGACCCAGTTGCACGCGATCCGGGCCGATCCGGGCTGGTCCGGCGGCGACTACCACGACCGGCCGGCCGAGTCCGGGCCCTGGCGCGGGCTCGGCCTGGCCCGGCGGATCGCGCACGTGACGTATCGCAGCGAAGCCGAATTGGCCACCCGCTTCGGCCGGGACCGCCAACCGGGCGAGGGTCCGCACGGGCGGTACGCGGTCGAGTCCTACCTCGACCACCACGCCGCCAAGCTGACCGCGCGCTTCGACGCGGGCAGCTACGTGAGCCTCACCGAGGCGATGAACAGCCACGACGTGGGCCGGGATCGCGGCGGTGTGCCCGCGGCCCTGGCCCGGATCACCGCACCGACCGTGGTCGCGGCCGTGGACAGCGACCGGCTGTACCCACCGAGCCAGCAGCAGACCCTCGCCGACGGCATACCGGGAGCGGGTCCGCTGCGGGTGGTCGAGTCGCCCTATGGCCACGACGGCTTCCTGATCGAACTGGATCAGGTGGCACCCCTGCTCGCGGAGTTGCTGGAACATACGGCGAACACGGACCGGAGCAAGACCCCGGGCCGGACCCGGAACACCGAGCTCGATCCCACCGTTACCCGAAGGTAGTCACAACCGATGGGTAGCCCTCCACATCGCCCGCCCGGTGCCCGACCGGAGGATTCACCGCGCACCGGTGCACCTCTCTCCCGGGCGGCGCCGGACTCCCTCGAAAGGCCCGATCACCATGACCGCCCTGGCCCCCGCGCAGGTCCGCGCCCGGCTGACCGAGTTCACCGTGCTCGACGTGCGCACCCCCGGCGAGTACGCGACCGGCCACATCCCCGGCGCGCACAACGTCCCGCTGGACCGGCTGCGCGAGGCGGTACCGGTGCTCAAGCGGGCCGAACACGCCGACCTGCTGATCGTCTGCGCGTCCGGAGCCCGCTCCGAGCGCGCCCGCGCCGAGCTGACCGCCGCCGGCATCGAGGCCGTACACCTGACCGGCGGCACCTCGGCCTGGGTTGCCGACGGTCACACCCTGGACAGCCCGGCCGGCGCCCGCAAGGTGTGGCCGATGGAGCGTCAGGTCCGGCTGGCCGCCGGCACTCTGGTCGTCCTCGGCCTGGCCGCCGGCCGCCGCGCGCCCAAGGCCCGTCTGCTGGCCGGCGCGATCGGCTCCGGTCTGATCTTCTCCGCCGTGACCAACACGTGCGGCATGGCGTCCGTGCTCGGCAAGCTGCCGCACAACCGCCCCGCCCCGGAAGCTCCCGACCTGGCCGGCACGCTCACCGCTCTCGACCGGGCCTGATCGCACTCGCCCCGGCCCGAAGGCCGGGGGCGCGGCCCCGACCGGCGGACGCCCGATCGGGGCCGCGCCGTGTGTGCCTCACGCACCGGGTGCCACGCACCGGGTGCCGCCCGCCGGGTGCCGCCCGCCGGGTGCCGCCCGTCTATGGCTGGTCGACAACGCACAAAGTCGCCGCAAAATGGGTCGACGGTACGGAACCCATTCAGGGCATCGCCAAGCGCCCGTTGTCCCGGATCAAGTACGAAATCACCGCCGCGCACGACCAGATCGTCGCCGCGGCCGGCCCCGGGACCCAGCCGCCCGCGTCGTGATTCCCTGCGCCGACACGCGTTGCGTTCCACGACGAGCGCGCCGGAATGACCAAGTCTGGTCGAATGCACCGAATTACCGTGTTCAGCGCAAATCGCCACACATCTGCCCTGGTCGCTCTCCCGTTCCTCGCCGTCGCCGTGCTCGGCACCTCGGCCGCGCCGCGGGCCGAAGCGGCGGTCTCCGTCACCGCCCCATTCGGAGCCGGCTCACCGACCGCCTCCGTGCGGGGCGGGAGCATCAGCCGTGCCGAGGTCCTGGAGCGCGCCGAGGACTGGTACGACCGCGACGTTCAGTACGACCAGGGAGCCAAAGCCGCAGACCCGGAAGGGGCACACGACTACCGCACCGACTGTTCGGGCATGGTCGCGATGGCCTGGCACCTCCCGAGCACCGACTTCAACACCGACTCGCTCGACCGGCCCTCGGTCACCAACCGGATCGAGCGGGACGACCTGTTGCGAGGCGACGCGCTCGACGACACCGACGACGGCCACGTGGTGATCTTCACCGGGTGGGTGAGTCGCGACGCGGGCACCTTCACCTATATCCACTTGGCCAACCCGACCTCGGACATGGTCAAGGGCACCGGCAGCTTCGCCGGTCCGATGCTCGCGGGCCACCCGACCGCGAACTACTTCGCCCTGCGGTACAACCGGATCCTCGACGACGGGACATCCGCCGCGGTGCCGCCGACGCGAGACCTGGATCGATATCCGTGGCCCGCGCCCTGGAAGTCGGCCCGGCGGGTCGGCGCACCGCAGCCTCCGCGGATCGGCGCGCCGGAAAACCGACGGGCGGATTAGGTACGTTGACATAGCTATCGTCCAATACCTATGGTCGCGGGATGAGTCGCGCCCCGGAATCCTCGACCGACGAGGCCGGTCGGGCCGAACCGGCCGGTCGCGCCGACGCCGCCTCAGCCACGTCGCGCGCCGTCGCCGAGGGTCTCGTCGGCGTGCTGCCGGCTCTGATCCGGGCGTTGGAGCGGCGCAGCGATCGCGAGCTCCCGTCGCCCAAACCGTCCGAAGGCGAGCGGGCGCTGCTGCGGCTGGTCGCCGAGCGGGACGGGATCACCGTCCGCCAGGCGGCCGAGGCGTTGTTGATGAAGCCCAACAACGTCAGCGCGCTGGTCTCCAAGCTGGTCGGCAAAGGACTCCTGGAGCGGATGCCCGACCCGGCCGACAAGCGGGTCGCCCACCTGCACTCGACGCCCGCGGCCCGTTCGCGCAGCAACGCCGTCGACGCCCTGCTCGCCGACGTCGTCCACGAGGGCCTGACCGAACTGGGCACGGACCAGGTCGCGGCGATCGGCGCGGCGATCGCCGGGTTGCGTGCACTCACCGAGGCGGTGCACGCGGGGGCGGGCTGAGACGGTCGGCCGACTGCTGATCGATCGACACCCGTTTGTAGACCGGATTGGCCATGCCACTCCCCGTTGTGGTGGTCGCATTCGACCCTGGCTGTCAGCAAACCCTGTCATCCGATGGCGCCGGTCGCCTCGCCGACTCTTCCCTCTTTTCCCGAGCGCGGAAAAACATCGCAGACAACCGAGGGCGGGCTCGCCCATAAGGCAGAAGGGCATCGAGATCGCAACTGGCAATAAACGGAACGGCGGAATGCATGATACGCCGGACAGTGAGCCGTCCTGGGTTCAGTCGCAAGGTCATGATGCAATCCCGTACGCCCTCGATATTGCCTTCATTTGCCCAGTTCAGCGCCCTCATACCGCCATGACTAACGAGCAACCGCGACAGGGCCACGGCACCCCGAGTAAGTCAAGACTTATTTTCAGGGAATTATGACCGTATGGTGTGGCTCGAATCGAAGGAGCCCCCTGTTGTCGCAAGTGAACGACCCTGCTGTGTGTGCGGTTGAATCGGAGCGGGCTTATGTGTCCACCTTGTATGAGATGCTCACAGAGCGGCTTTCCGAGGCGCGAGTACACCGAGCGAGTGTGCTGAAGGCCCCGGTGGAAAGCGCCGATGAGGCATACGAGAGAGAGATCGCCGCTGAGCGTCTGGCCAAGGAAATCAGCCGGCTGGAGGGCGCCGAAAAAGGGCTGGTCTTCGGCCGCATCGACTGGACGGATGGCACGGCCCTGCGCATCGGGCGAATCGGCCTGCATACGGAGGACGACGAGCTGCCTCTGCTCGTGGACTGGCGCGCGAACGCGGCGCGGCCCTTCTACGAGGCGACGCCGATCCACCCGATGGATCTGCGCCGCCGCCGGCACCTGCGCCTTGAGGAGCGCACGGTGATTTCGGTGAGCGACGAACTGCTCGACGGTACTGCCCCGACCGACGAAGACGTCGTGGGTGACGGCCCGTTGACCGAGGCTCTGTCGGCACGGCGTACGGGCAGGATGCACGCGGCCGTCGCGACGCTGCAGGCCGAGCAGGACGAGATCGTCCGCTCCGCCCACCGCGGGGTGACCGTGGTGCAGGGCGGGCCAGGTACAGGCAAGACGGTGGTCGCCCTGCACCGGGCGGCGTATGTCCTGTACGCGTTCCCGCGCGCCGCGGAGCAAGGTGTCCTGGTGGTCGGTCCGAATGCCCGGTTCCTCGACTACATCTCCCAGGTCCTTCCCTCGCTCGGTGAGAACGACGTCGTCCTGGCGACCTGCCACGAACTGGCCGGAGTGTCCACGGACACGGTGGACCCGTTCGATACGGCGCGTCTCAAGGGCAGCTCCGACCTCGCCGATGCTCTGGCCGGCCTGTTGCGCGTCCACCAAGCTCCCCACGGCGACTTCACCGTGCGGGTCGGACAGGAACTGGTTCACCTGTCCGGCGAGGAAGTCGCCACGACACGCGACGCCGCCGTGGCAGCCGCACCGGGGCACAACCCCGCACGCCGGGTGTTCAAAGAGCTCCTGGTCGACGCCGTCACCGACGCAATGCAACGAGACATGGGCGACCTTCTGGAGCAGATCGACGCCGATGCCGCCAAGATGACGGGCATGGACCTCGACCGGTTCACCGGAGCCGCCCAGCGCCGTGCCGAAGGTGCAGCCGACTCGGGTCCGGTCCACGAGCTGGACCTGGACGCCATCC